>NZ_NEJJ01000015.1:0-187501 GCF_002113045.1 Pseudomonas sp. B26(2017)
AGGTCCGCGTGTAATCACGCTGACTGCGCCTTTTTCCTGTATTCATTACTCCCTCCTGAGAATGGGTCAGAAGGTGTAAACCTTATTCAGGACGAGACAACGGGCACAAAAAAGGGCGCCTTTCGGCGCCCTTCTTCCCGGTCGGCTTATTGCAGGACCGGCTTCTCCGCCCCGTTGATCGGGATGCGCTTGGCTTTCGCTTCTTCCGGGATCACTCGCAGCAGGTCAATGCTCAACAGACCGTTACGCAGGTCGGCAGCCTTGATCTCGATGTGATCGGCCAGGCGGAAGGACAGCTTGAATGCACGTTGGGCGATGCCCTGGTGCAGGAAAGTGACACCTTCGTTCGCGTCACGCTTGCCGCCACTGATGGTCAGCACACCTTTCTCGACTTGCAGTTCCAGGTCTTCTTCCTGGAAACCGGCCGCCGCCACGACGATGCGGTATTGATCGTCACCGTGTTTTTCGACGTTGTAAGGAGGATAGCTGCTGCCTGGCTCGTTGCGCAGGGCGGTTTCGAACAGGTCGTTGAAACGGTCGAAACCTACCGAGGAACGGAACAGTGGAGCGAGGGAAAATGCAGTACTCATGGTTCAAATCTCCTGAAAACAATCAGCAAGTTTTTTTGTCTCCGCGACCCGAATTCGGCATCGCGTAACCCTTAGATAGGGACCTGCATTTTGTTTTCAAGAGACGATTTGAAGATTTTTTTCAGGCCGCTTCGGCGACCGGCAAGCCCAGCAAACGCGAGACCTGATCCGGTTCGGTTTCGCGGCGAAGCACGGTAAACAGCTCGGTGGCTTCGGAGTAATTGCGGGTCAGCATCGCCAGCCATTGCTTCAGGCGGCCCGGCGATTGACGCGCGGTCATCTGTGCCTTGGCTTGCAGCCAGAAGTCCTGGATCAGCGGCAGCAGCTCGGACCAGGTCATCTCGACGACTTCCTCGCCGGCACGAGCGGCGGCGATCTGACGGGCCAGATCCGGACGCGACACCAGGCCACGACCGAGCATGATGTCTTCGACACCGCTGATTTCCCGGCAGCGACGCCAGTCTTCGACGCTCCAGATGTCGCCATTGGCGAACACCGGCACCTTGACCACGTCCTGCACACGCGGAATCCACTCCCAATGCGCCGGCGGTTTGTAGCCGTCCATCTTGGTCCGGGCGTGAACCACGATGTGCTCGGCACCGCCCTCGGCCAGCGCCGTGGCGCATACCAGCGAACCATCGGGGCTGTCGAACCCCAGGCGCATCTTGGCAGTGACCGGAATGTGCGCAGGGACAGCGCGACGGACGTGCTCGACGATCTGGTTGAGCAGTTCCGGCTCCTTGAGCAGAACCGCACCACCACGGGACTTGTTAACGGTCTTGGCGGGGCAGCCGAAGTTCAGGTCAATCACCTCAGAACCCAACTCGCAGGCCAGTGCCGCGTTTTCCGCCAGGCACACCGGATCGGAACCCAGCAACTGCACGCGCAGTGGCACGCCGGAAGCCGTGCGCGCACCGTTGAGCAGTTCGGGGCCGAACTTGTGGAAATAGGCTGGGGTCAGCAACTGATCGTTGACCCGGATGAACTCGGTCACACACCAGTCAATACCGCCGACACGGGTCAGGACATCGCGCAGGATGTCGTCGACCAACCCTTCCATCGGCGCCAGAGCAATTTGCATGGGAAACACACACTCAAGGAAAAACGTGCGGCAGTTTACTGGGTTTCGCGGGTTAAACCCATGTCCGCCGTCTGTATGGCCGGGCCGTAGCCTTCGACGAACTCGGCAGGCATGCGCTTGGGCTTGCCGGTCGACAGCTCAATGCAGACGAAGGTGGTCTGGGCGCGCAGCAGCGTGGCGTTGTCGCTGGGGCGAATCAACTGGAAGTGACGGGTCATTTTCAGGCGCTGATCCCAATCGACGATCCAGGTCGCCAGTTGCAGCTCGTCGCCTTCGTAGGCGGCCGCCAGGTAATCGATTTCGTGTCGTACAACGGCCATTGCCCGATCCAGACGCCGGTACTCGACCAGATCCAGACCCAGGCGCTGCGAGTGGCGCCAGGCGCAGCGTTCGAGCCAGGTCACGTACACCGCGTTATTGGCGTGGCCCAGCCCGTCGATGTCCTCGGCGCCCACTTGCAGATCAATGGTAAACGGCGTCGCCCGATCCCAGCCCATGCCCTACTCCCGGTCAGATTATTCAACCGGGGCAGTGTAACGGATGACTACGCCGATTGCCGCGCCTGAAGGCTTCGCCCGGCCAGCAGTGATAACACACCATCAATCACCCGAGGGTCGGCCAGCACTCGCTGATGGCCGCCGGTTTCCAGACGCAGCAAGCGGCTGTCGAACCAGGATTCGTGGATCAGTCGGGATTCCTTGACCGGGACGAACGTGTCGTCCTCGGCATGTACGATCAGGCCTGGCATATCCAGTTGATAGTGGGCGACATCGAGAGTGGCTGCGCGCATGCCAACGTCCTGCTCGACTTGACGAATGAACGCGGAACGAGCTCTGGGTGGCATGCCGACGTAACGGGCGAATCCGCGCAAAACACCAAGGATTCGCGCCGGAGCGGCGATACTCACCAAGGTTTCAGTGCGCAAGCCCAATTGCACGGCGAGCATGGCGCTGGCACCGCCCATGGAGTGGCCAATGACCGCTTGCAACGGTGGCAACTCTGCAGCGGCCTCAAGCATCGCACGAGCGAACAACACCACATTGGCTTCGCGCCCCGGCGAGCGGCCGTGGGCCGGGCCATCCAGCGCGACAACGGTGTAACCCGCTTCAACCAGCGCCGTGATCAACGCGGCAAACTGGGTGGGCCGCCCTTCCCAGCCGTGCATCAGCAAGACAGTCGGGCCTTGCCCCCAACGCAGGGCCGAGAGACCGAAACGCAACGTGATGCGCTCGGATTTCTCCAGCAGCGGCAATTCCCAGTCCCGCGGCGCATTCGCGCGCGGCGTCATGAACGCCAGCCGCATTTTGCTCGCCACCAGTTTCGGTGCAAACCAGCCCAAGGTGCCATTAACGCCACGAACCCACTTCAACGTGCTCATCGCTCTCTCCTCGGGCTTGTAGCCTTCAGGTCAACGCACCGCCGACTTGGCAGCGCGCAGCAATCGATCGGATAAATCCCCAGGGCCCAACGCCCTCGCGAGCGCCAGACCACCTACCATCAAGGCCACGTCGGCCAACGCTTTATCGGTGTCTTCCGGCGTTGCGGCCAACTGCGCAATCATCAATTCCAGGTGTTCGTTCAATGCGATCCGGAACGCTTCTGGCAGACGGCCCAGCTCACCAATGGAGGCCGGAATCGGGCACGCTGAATCGCTGGAATCGCGATGTTTGCGCGACAGGTAGAACGCAGCCACCAGGGCGCGGCGCTCTTCACCGGTCAGTTCGCTGTCCATGTCCGCAATCAGGTCGCGACGGCGACCGAGCAATTGCTTGAACGCCTCGAGCATCATTGCGTCCTTGCTTTCGAAGTGTGCGTAGAAGCCACCGACGGTCAGGCCGGCAGCGCCCATCACTTCGCCCACGCTCGGTTCAGCGGGGCCGCGCTGGATCAGTGCAGCGCTGGCGGCCTTGAGAATGCGTTCGCGGGTTTGAGCTTTCTTGTCGTTCATCGTCGCCTCCGAATATTACGATAGCAATATTATTCTCATAATAATATTCCGCAAGTCACACGCGTGACCGCTGGTCTGAAGCACAGTGTTAAGGAAAAAGAGGATTTGGCCAAACGCCAGACAAACAAAAGGGCCATTCAATAATTGAATGACCCTTATAAAATCCCGCAAAGCGGGTAATCGTGGCGTCCCCTAGGGGACTCGAACCCCTGTTACCGCCGTGAAAGGGCGGTGTCCTAGGCCACTAGACGAAGGGGACACAAACCTTCTATACAACTGATCAGCGCTGAGTACTGATCGATTCAAGGCCGGTGTGGCCAGACCTTGAACTGTAAATTGGTGGAGCTAAGCGGGATCGAACCGCTGACCTCCTGCATGCCATGCAGGCGCTCTCCCAGCTGAGCTATAGCCCCGGATTTTTCGCCTCTCGGCGGAGCGACATCTTGCAACATCGCTTCTGTAAAACTGGCGTCCCCTAGGGGACTCGAACCCCTGTTACCGCCGTGAAAGGGCGGTGTCCTAGGCCACTAGACGAAGGGGACGCAAACCCTTCTATACAACTGATCAACGCTGAGTGTTGATCGCTTCGAAGCCGGTGTGGCCAGGCTTCGAAGTGTAAATTGGTGGAGCTAGACGGGATCGAACCGTCGACCTCTTGCATGCCATGCAAGCGCTCTCCCAGCTGAGCTATAGCCCCTCATCGTTGATGTCATCGCTGAGGACGGGGCGAATCTTAAGGGCGTATCGAAAGGCTGTCAAACTTATTTTTGAAAAATTTCAAAATTTTTTGTCGGCATAACAATCACTTACCACCCTCCCCCCATAAATTCGGGAGAAAACGCCGAAGGACGGGATCAAAAGATCCTGACCTGCGGCGCATCCTGCAGAGTCAAACCCAATCAGGCGATGGCGCCCAACAGCTTTTCCCACTCTTTGTTTTCTTTCTTCGACACGCCGCCCAGCAGGTCAATCGCCTGGCGCAGACGGAAACGGGTCAGGTCCGGCCCGAGGATTTCCATCGCATCAAGCACCGACACCGAGCTCGCCTGACCGGTGATCGCCGCAAACATCAACGGCATCGCATCACGCAGCTTCAGCTCGAGGGATTCGACCACCGCCTGAATCGTCGCGGTGATGCTGTCCTTCTCCCACTGACGCAGGCTTTCCAGTTTCCACAGGATCAACTGCATCAGTTGACGAACCTGATCACCCGAGAGCTTTTTCGACTCGAACAGCTTGGCATCCGGATTCACGCCACCGGCGAAGAAGAATCCGGCCAGTGGTGCAACCTGGCTGAAAGTTTCGACACGGCCCTGAACGTGCGGCGCGATCTTCATCATGTATTCGGAGTTGAACGCCCACTTCTGTACGCGAGCGGCAAACTCTTCCACCGGCAGATCACGCAGCCACTGGCCGTTGAGCCACGACAGCTTCTCGATGTCGAAAATCGGCCCGCCCAGCGACACACGCTTGAGGTCGAAGTTGTCGACCATTTCCTGCAGCGAGAACTTCTCGCGCTCGTCCGGCATCGACCAGCCCATGCGGCCCAGGTAGTTGAGCATCGCTTCCGGCATGAAGCCCATGCGCTCGTAGAACGTCACCGAGGTCGGGTTCTTGCGCTTGGACAGCTTGCTCTTGTCCGGGTTACGCAGCAGCGGCATGTAGCACAGCTGCGGTTGTTCCCAACCGAAGTATTCATAGAGCAGGATCAGTTTCGGCGCCGACGGCAGCCATTCTTCACCGCGCAGCACGTGGGTGATGCCCATCAGGTGATCGTCGACCACGTTGGCCAGGAAGTACGTCGGCAGGCCGTCGGTCTTCATCAGCACCTGCATGTCCATGCGATCCCACGGGATCTCGACGTCGCCACGCAGCATGTCCGGCACCACGCAGACGCCTTCGGTCGGCACTTTCATGCGGATCACGTGGGGTTCGCCGGCAGCCAGGCGACGGGCGACTTCTTCCTTGGACAGCAGCAGCGCACGGCCGTCGTAACGCGGGGTTTCGCCGCGCGCCATTTGCTCGGCGCGCATCTGGTCCAGCTCTTCGGCGGTGCAGAAGCACGGGAAGGCGTGGCCCATGTCGACCAGTTGCTGGCAGTACTTCTGATAGATGTCGCCGCGCTCGCTCTGACGGTATGGACCGTGCGGGCCGCCGACGTCCGGGCCTTCGCTCCAGTCGATACCCAGCCAGCGCAAAGCGTCGAAGATCTGCTGTTCGGACTCGCGGGTCGAACGCAACTGATCGGTGTCTTCGATCCGCAGGATGAACTCACCGCCGTGCTGCTTGGCAAAGCAGTAGTTGAACAGTGCGATGTAAGCGGTACCTACGTGGGGATCCCCGGTAGGCGATGGCGCGATGCGAGTGCGGACGGTGGTCATGGCATGTCTCGAAAAGAATGAAAAGCAAAGAACAATCAAGCGGCGAATGGTAACAGGCGACACCCGCCCCGCTCCAGCGGGCAGGGCATTTAAGCCAAGGTTGCGTCTGGAACGCCCGTTGGTCGTGATGAATGGCCGATTATCAACAGACGGCATTTACCGCTCATCGGCTGTATGCCAGATTCGCCTGCTGATAACTTTCCTTACAATTCCTCGACTACAGTTTGCCCATGCCTGCCCAACTCAAGCGTCGCCTGTTCATTTTCCTGTTGCTGGTCCTGTTGATTGCCGGGGGCTTTTTCGCCCATTGGTTTTTCAAGGGCCGCTTTTATGAAAGCACCGACAACGCTTATGTCCAGGGTGAAATCACCCGTGTGTCGAGCCAGTTGAGCGCGCGTATCGACGAAGTGCTGGTGCAGGACAATCAGCACGTGGAAAAAGGCCAACTGCTGATCCGTCTCGAAGGCAATGACTTTCGCCTTGCCGTCGATCGGGCCAACGCCGCCCTCGCCACCCGCGAGGCCGAGCGCCTGCAAGCCCAGAGCAAACTGACCCAGCAAGCCAGCCTGATCGCCGCCAGCGACGCACAGGTGGCCAGCACCCAGGCGACACTCGGCCGCTCGCAGGTGGATTTGTCGCGGGCAGAAACCCTGCGCAAACCCGGCTACGTTTCCGAGGAGCGTGTCACCACCCTTTCTGCCGAAGCCCACATCGCCCGCTCGCAAGTGGCCAAGGCGCAAGCCGATGCCCAGAGCCAGCGCCAGCAGGTCAATGCACTGACCGCCGAAATCAAACGCCTCGACGCGCAGATCGCCAACGCCCGCGCCGACCTTGCCCAGGCCGAACTGAACCTGACCCGCAGCGAAATCCACGCACCGATCAGCGGCCTGATCGGCCAGCGCGCCGCCCGCAATGGGCAAGTTGTGCAGGCCGGCGCCTATCTTTTGTCGATCGTTCCGGACGAGGACATCTGGGTCCAGGCCAACTTCAAGGAAACCCAGATCGGCCACATGCAACCGGGACAGAAGGCCGAGCTGATCTTCGATGCCTACGGCGATACGCCGATCGAAGCGCGGGTGGACAGCCTGTTCGCGGCCTCCGGCGCGCAGTTCAGCCTGTTGCCGCCGGACAACGCTACCGGCAACTTCACCAAGGTCGTGCAGCGGATTCCGGTCAAGTTGACCTTCAAGGCCGATAACCCGCTGCACGGCAAAATCCGTCCGGGCATGTCGGTCACCGCAACCGTGAATATCAAAGACGCCCCTGACAATGGCCGGTGACCAACTGATCCGCCCGGCCGGCGAACCGACCCGGCGGGACTGGATCGCCGTGATGAGCGTGATGCTCGGCGCCTTCATGGCGGTGCTCGACATCCAGATCACCAACTCATCGCTCAAGGACATTCAAGGCGCCCTGTCGGCGACGCTGGAAGAAGGCTCGTGGATTTCGACGTCTTATCTGGTGGCGGAAATCATCATGATTCCGCTGACCGCCTGGCTGGTGCAGTTGCTGTCGGCCCGGCGGCTGGCGGTGTGGGTTTCGCTGGGTTTTCTGATTTCGTCGCTGCTGTGCTCGATGGCCTGGAGCCTGGAAAGCATGATCGTGTTTCGCGCCATGCAAGGCTTCACCGGCGGCGCGCTGATCCCGCTGGCGTTCACCCTGACGCTGATCAAACTCCCCGAACACCACCGGGCCAAAGGCATGGCCATGTTTGCCATGACCGCCACCTTCGCCCCGTCCATCGGCCCGACCCTCGGCGGCTGGCTCACGGAAAACTGGGGCTGGGAGTACATCTTCTATATCAACATCCCGCCGGGACTGATCATGATCGCCGGGCTGATGTACGGCCTGGAGAAGAAAGAAGCGCACTGGGAACTGCTGAAAAGCACCGATTACACCGGCATTCTCACGCTGGGCGTCGGCCTCGGTTGCTTGCAGGTTTTCCTTGAGGAAGGCCATCGCAAGGACTGGCTGGAATCGAATCTGATCGTGACGCTGGGCAGCATCGCCCTGCTGAGCCTGATCACCTTCGTGATCGTGCAGATCTCCAAGCCCAATCCGCTGATCAACCTGGGCATCCTGCGCAACCGCAATTTCGGTCTGTCGAGTATTTCCAGCCTCGGCATGGGCGTCGGGCTGTACGGCTCGATCTATCTGTTGCCGCTGTACCTGGCACAGATCCAGAACTACAACGCCCTGCAGATCGGTGAGGTGATCATGTGGATGGGCGTGCCGCAGCTGTTTCTGATTCCGCTGGTGCCGAAGCTGATGAAATTCGTCTCGCCAAAATGGCTGTGCACGATCGGTTTTGGCCTGTTCGGGCTGGCGAGTTTTTCATCTGGCGTGCTAAACCCGGATTTTGCCGGGCCGCAGTTCAATCAGATCCAGATTATCCGCGCCCTCGGTCAACCACTGATCATGGTGACCATTTCGCTGATCGCCACGGCTTACATCCTGCCGCAGGACGCGGGCTCGGCGTCAAGTCTGTTCAACATTTTGCGCAACCTCGGCGGCGCCATCGGCATCGCCCTGCTTGCGACGTTGCTGGACGCGCGCACCAAGACTTACTTCGATTACTTGCGTGAAGCGGTGGTGCCGACCAATCCGCAGGTGGCCGAACGCCTGGCGTCGATGACCGATCGGTTCGGCAGTGACACGGCGGCGTTGGGCAAATTAAGCGAGATCGTTCATCAGCAGGCGCTGATCATGGCCTACAACGATGCGTTTCATTTTGTCGGGATTGCGTTGGGGATCAGCATGTTGGCGATCTTGCTCACCAAGAAACTGCCCGCCGGACTGAAGGCCGGGGAGTCTCATTAAGACCGAGTCGCCCCATTCGCGAGCAAGCTCGCTCCCACAGTTTTTTTGTGAACGACACAACTCCAATGTGGGAGCGAGCTTGCTCGCGAAGAGGCCCGACCAAACACTGCAAACCTTCAGACGGCCAAAAGGCGCTCACGCAACTTTGCAATTTCGTCGCGCATTTGCGCCGCCGCTTCGAACTCCAGGTCGCGGGCCAACTGGTACATCTTCTCTTCAAGTTGGCGGATGCGCTTGGTGATCTCGCTCGGCGAGCGCAGTTCGGCTTCGTACTTGGCGCTCTCTTCGGCGGCCTTGGCCATGCCCTTGCGCTTCTTGCTGCGCGAACCGGGCACGGTGGCGCCTTCCATGATGTCGGCGACGTCCTTGAACACGCCCTTGGGCGTGATGCCATTAGCCAGGTTGAAGGCGATCTGCTTGTCGCGACGGCGCTCGGTTTCGCCGATGGCGCGCTCCATCGAACCAGTCATGCGATCCGCGTAGAGAATCGCCCGGCCATTGAGGTTACGCGCCGCCCGGCCGATGGTCTGAATCAGCGAGCGCTCGGAACGCAGGAAACCTTCCTTGTCCGCGTCGAGAATCGCCACCAGCGACACTTCCGGCATGTCCAGGCCTTCACGCAGCAGGTTGATCCCCACCAGCACATCGAACGTGCCGAGACGCAGGTCGCGGATGATTTCGACCCGTTCGACGGTGTCGATATCGGAGTGCAGATAACGCACACGAATGCCGTGGTCGGCCAGGTAATCGGTCAGGTCTTCGGCCATGCGCTTGGTCAGCGTGGTGACCAGCACCCGCTCCTCCAGCGCCACCCGCTTGGTGATTTCCGACAAAAGATCGTCGACCTGAGTCAGCGCCGGACGTACTTCAACCTGCGGATCGACCAGACCGGTCGGGCGCACCACTTGCTCGATCACCCGACCGGCGTGCTCGGCTTCGTAGTTGCCGGGCGTGGCCGAAACGAAGATCGTCTGCGGGCTCACCCCTTCCCACTCGTCGAAACGCATCGGCCGGTTATCCAGCGCCGATGGCAGGCGGAAACCGTATTCCACCAGTGTTTCCTTACGTGAACGGTCGCCCTTATACATCGCGCCGACCTGCGGCACGCTGACATGGGACTCGTCGATCACCAGCAACGCGTCGGCCGGCAGGTAATCGTAGAGGGTCGGCGGCGGCGCGCCAGCCGGCCGGCCCGACAGGTAGCGCGAGTAGTTCTCGATGCCGTTGCAGTAGCCGAGTTCGAGGATCATCTCCAGGTCGAACCGGGTGCGCTGCTCCAGCCGCTGGGCTTCCACCAGTTTGTTGTTGTTGCGCAGGTATTCCAGGCGCTCCTGTAACTCGACCTTGATCCCCTCGATGGCGTCGAGCAAGGTTTCCCGGGGCGTCACGTAGTGGCTCTTCGGGTAAAAGGTGAAGCGCGGCAGCTTGCGGATGACCTCACCGGTCAGCGGGTCGAACGCGGAAATACTTTCTACTTCGTCATCGAACAGCTCGATCCGGATCGCTTCGAGGTCGGATTCGGCCGGATAAATGTCGATCACGTCGCCGCGTACCCGAAACGTCGCCCGGGCGAAATCCATGTCGTTGCGGGTGTATTGCAGGTCGGCCAGGCGCCGAACCAGCGCACGCTGATCGAGCTTGTCGCCGCGATCGACGTGCAAGACCATTTTCAAATAGGTTTCCGGGCTGCCAAGGCCGTAGATGCACGACACCGTGGTGACGATGATCGCGTCCTTGCGCTCAAGCAAGGCCTTGGTCGCCGACAGCCGCATCTGCTCGATGTGGTCGTTGATCGACGCATCCTTCTCGATGAAGGTGTCGGACGACGGCACATAGGCTTCGGGCTGGTAGTAGTCGTAGTAGGAAACGAAGTACTCGACGGCGTTGTTCGGGAAGAACGACTTGAACTCGCCGTACAACTGCGCAGCCAGGGTCTTGTTCGGCGCCAGCACCAGGGTCGGACGCTGCACCTGCGCGATCACGTTGGCGATGCTGAAGGTCTTGCCCGACCCGGTCACCCCGAGCAGCGTCTGGTGCGCCAGCCCGGCTTCGATGCCTTCGACCATCTGGCGAATGGCTTCGGGTTGATCGCCGGCGGGGTCGAAACGGGTGACGAGCTGGAATTCAGACATAAACACCTCTGGAGTCGCGACGCCGACGACAAAGCGCAGGCCCACGAGAAAGACCGCAAACGACCGATGTCGCGCAAGGAAAAACGAAGATTGTGCTGAATGTGGAGCCGATTGCCTCGCCTTTCAAGGCAAACGTCCTACATCCGGTAAAGCTTCTGACAAATCCATTCGACTAACGGTCGAGAAATAATCGGAAAAACTTACCTTAAAAGCCGATTCGCCTGTCGCCATTGATCGATGATGGCCTCTATACTAGCTCCCCGTTTGTGCACCGCTCTAGTGCATTCGGCTGGAGCGCCACACGTCCCTCCACTCTCCATTAGAGCTGCCGTAAAAATGAGCCTGTTCTCCGCTGTCGAAATGGCACCCCGCGATCCAATCCTGGGCCTCAACGAAGCATTCAACGCCGATACCCGGACCAATAAGGTCAATCTCGGGGTGGGTGTGTACTGCAACGAAGAGGGGCGAATTCCACTCCTGCGCGCCGTCATCGAAGCCGAAACCATTCGCGCCGCTCAGCACGCCTCGCGCGGCTACCTGCCAATCGACGGCATCGCCGCTTACGATCAGGCCGTGCAAAAGCTGCTGTTCGGCAATGATTCGCCACTGCTGGCAGCTGGCCGCGTTGTCACCACTCAGGCCGTCGGCGGGACCGGCGCGCTGAAAATCGGTGCCGACTTCCTCAAGCAACTGCTGCCGAATGCCGTTGTGGCGATCAGCGACCCGAGCTGGGAAAACCACCGCGCGCTGTTCGAAACCGCCGGTTTCCCGGTGCAGAACTACCGCTACTACGACGCCGCCACCCACGATGTGAACCGTGCCGGCCTGCTGGAAGATCTCAACGCCCTGCCGAACGGCTCGATCATCGTGCTGCACGCCTGCTGCCACAACCCGACCGGCGTCGACCTGAGCCCTTCGGACTGGAACAACGTGCTGGAGGCGGTCAAGGCCAAAGGTCACGTGCCGTTCCTCGACATGGCTTACCAGGGTTTCGGTGACGGCATTGCCGAAGACGCCGCTGCCGTGCGCCTGTTCGCCGAATCCGGCCTGACCTTCTTCGTGTCGAGTTCGTTCTCCAAGTCGTTCTCGCTGTACGGCGAGCGCGTCGGTGCGCTGTCGATCGTCAGCGAATCGAAAGAGGAAAGCGCCCGCGTCCTGTCGCAAGTCAAACGCGTGATCCGCACCAACTACTCCAACCCGCCGACCCACGGTGCAAGCGTGGTCGCCGCCGTGCTGAACAGCCCGGAACTGCGCGCCCAGTGGGAAGCCGAACTGGCCGAGATGCGTCTGCGCATTCGCGGCATGCGCGAGCAGATGGTTGCTCTGCTGGCGAAGAAAGCCCCGCAGCGTGACTTCAGCTTCGTCGGTCGTCAGCGCGGCATGTTCTCCTACTCCGGCCTGACCACCGAACAGGTTCACCGCCTGCGCAACGAGTTCGGCATCTACGCCCTGGACACCGGCCGCATCTGCGTGGCCGCGCTGAACCAGAGCAACATCGAAGCCGTGACAGACGCCATCGTTCAGGTCATCTGATCCGGCGCCGCACTGAAAACGGGAAGCCTTCGGGCTTCCCGTTTTTTATTTGTCTGAAGAAATGCCGCTACACCCTCTAGACTGCACACAGACGATATTTCAGAGAGCCGACATGAAAAACGATGACCTGCGCGCCGACCGCGATGAGCTGGACTACTATCCACCCCGCACCTCGGGCAAACGCGAAAAGAGCCTGGTGCTGCAAGTGGCGGCCGGGGTGTTTCTCGGCGGACTGGCCTTGTGGCTCGTGCAACTGGCGGCCACGGCGTTGTACGCAAAACTGCTGATGGGGACCTTTACTTTCGGTGGCTGAAAGCCGTTCGGTAAAAAAATCACGCCGATGCTTGACTAGTCTTTTTAAATCAGTAACATACGCACCAATTCCGCAATAGCTCAGTTGGTAGAGCAAGTGACTGTTAATCACTGGGTCCCTGGTTCGAGTCCAGGTTGTGGAGCCAAATACAGAGCCCCTGAATCGAAAGATTCAGGGGCTTTTTTGTCGGCATTGAAAAAGTCGGCGCCATAAAAAGGGCCGATCAGTTTCGCAACTGATCGGCCCTTTTCTATTCAGCAACAGCGGTCAGACATGCTCGCTGCTCTTGGCGTGTACCTTTGGCGCGCCATGACCGTGATCCGAATCCGGATCGATCACCGGTACTTCGTTGCCGTCGCAGTCATGCAGCTTGCCGTCGCTGAAGTAGTCGCCTTCACGCAACGCTGCCAGATCGCGATAACGCAGGGTCCGCTCTTCTGCCGCCGCAAACACCGACTGCTGATCCGAGTTGCCCGCCGTGAAGTGGTTGAACGCCAGGTTCAGCAGAATTGCCATGATCGCCGACGAGCTGATGCCCGAATGGAAAATGGTCGCGAACCAGCTCGGGAAGTGATCGTAGAAGTTCGGCGCGGCAATCGGGATCATGCCGAAGCCGATCGAGGTGGCAACGATGATCAGGTTGACGTTGTTGCGGTAATCAACCTTGGACAACGTGCGGATGCCACTCGCCGCCACCGTGCCGAACAGCACGATACCGGCGCCGCCGAGCACCGAAGTCGGTACTGCCGCGATGACCCGGCCCATGAACGGCAGCAGGCCGAGGATCACCAGGAAGATACCGCCGGTGGCCACCACATAACGGCTCTTGATCCCGGTCACCGCCACCAGCCCGACGTTCTGGGCGAAGGCGCTCTGGGTGAACGAGCCGAAGATCGGCGCAAACATGCTCGACAGCATGTCCGCCCGCAGGCCGTTGCCCAGACGCTTGGAGTCGACCTTGGTGCCGATGATTTCACCGACTGCCAGGATGTCCGCCGAGGTTTCCACCAGAGTCACCATGACCACAATGCACATCGACAGGATTGCAGCGAAGTGGAAGGTCGGCATGCCGAAATGGAAAGGTGTCGGGAAGCCGAACATCGGGCCCTGGGTGACGTTGGAGAAGTCCGCCATGCCGAGGAACACCGCCAGCACCGTACCGATCACCATGGCCAACAGGATCGACAGACGCGAGATGGTGGAGCTGCCGACTTTGCTCAGCAGCAACACCAGCACCAGCGTGACCGCCGCCAGACCGATGTTCTGCATGCTGCCGAAGTCAGGCGCGTGACTGTTGCCGCCCATGGCCCAACGTGCAGCCACCGGCATCAGCGTCAGACCGATGGTGGTGATCACGATGCCCGTGACCAGCGGCGGGAAAAACTTGGTGATTCGTGAAAACACCGGCGTGATCAGCAAGCCAATCAGCGACGCCGCAATCACCGCGCCAAGCACCGACTGGAAGCCGCCCTCCCCGCCACTGCTGACAATCGCCACCATAGTGGCAACGCCGGAGAACGACACACCCTGCACCAGCGGCAACTGACATCCGAAAAACGGTAAACCCAGGGTTTGCAGCAACGTGGCCAGCCCCCCCGCAAACAATGAAGCAGCAATCAACAGACCAATGTCCGCAGGCGAAAGCCCGGCGGCCTGACCGATGATCAATGGCACCGCGACGATACCGCCATACATGGTCAGAACGTGTTGCAGGCCGTAAGCCATATTCGCGCCGACCCCGAGATTCTCGTCCTCGGGCCGTTGGTGTGAAACATGGGGCGTTTTCATGGTGGGGGAGTTCCCTGGTTTTTGTTATGCGCACACTGTATGCAAGAGTCAGGACAAATGTCCATAGACTTGTATACAACTTATCAGTCACATAATGGTTAGCTAGCCACCCAACCTTCTATCCCGCTGCTTTCATCCCCCACAAATCCGGCAACACATCCTCATTCGAGTCCACGTTTTATCCGCCCAGGCTGAAGTGTTCATGGCGACCGACGGCGCGGTCGCACCCTTTTTTATACATATAAAGTATGCATAATTAAGTCATTCAAGATTCAGTTCGACAAAAGCAAGAATGCTGCCAACGCATTCGAGCCCAGCGAGCGAGGGCAACTTTGCGCAGAGGTGATCAATGAAGGATGAGTACGATTTCAGCCAAGGTAAACGCGGCGCCATCGCGCCCACCAAGGGCAAGACCCGCATCACCATCATGCTCGATGACGCGGTGATCGAAGCCGCGCGCGAGGTCGCTGAGAGCGAGGGCTATGGCTATCAGACGGTAATCAACAACACCCTGCGCCGCGCGTTGCTCGACAGCCGTGGCGCCACTGAGGAACTCGAACATTCAATCGGGCAATTCAGCGCCACCGACCTCAAGAGCCTCGAGAAAAAACTGTCGGCGGCCGTGAACGAGATCCGGCGGGTGCTGGAGCCGGAGGCAAAACCTTAGGTTTCAGACTGGCTGAATCAAGCGCGCCAGCGCCAGACGTGCACCGGGCTGGTGCGGCAAGCGCAAGCCGAATTCCCGTTCCAGTAGTTCGATCAGCTCATCGATATCCGTTACCTCACGCCGCTCGCTCTCGGCGCCCATGCGGTGGATCGCGAAACTGCCGTTGTTCAGCGTACGTCGCCAGCCGTCGCCGGTCCGCGCGACCATCAGGCGCTGGGCGAATGGCGAGTCCGGGTGAGTCGAGACGTACCAGTTGCCGAGGGTGTAATCGATGTCTTCCTGGCGTTGCAGGTCAAACAGGTACATTGGCCGCCATTCGCCAGCGACCCTGGCCCGCAGCATGTAGCCATCGGCCTGCACTTCGATGCGATACGGTTCGTGCGGCGTGGATTGCTCGGCGTCGGTATCGAGCACCAGCGGTGCGGTCGGCACCATGCCGCCGAAGCCGACATCGGTGATGTAGCGCACGCCGTCGAGGGTCACCAGACTCAAGCGATGGGTGCGCTCCGTCCAGCTGCCTTCGGGCCGATTAATGACCACACGTCCACTGATGCCCCGCGCCTCGAACCCCAGTTCCAGCAACAGCGCCAGAAACAGATTGTTCAGCTCGTAGCAGTAGCCGCCACGGGCGTCGTTAAAGACCTTGCGTTCGATGGAGGGCAGATCGATCAGAACGGGTTCGCCGCTTAGCGTCGACAGGTTTTCGAAAGGAAAGGCGCCGGTATGGCGCAATTGCAACAGGCGCAGGGTTTCAAGGGTCGGTGCCGGAGGCGCATCGAATCCCAGGCGTTGCAGATACTGTTTCAGATTCGTCAGGCGTGGCTCGCTCATTGCCGGGTCCTTTTGCATGGGCGCGGATCGTTCCGCCGATGGTCGCCATGTATACGGGATCCGGGCATCGAATCGACAATTGAATTAACCAATCACCTTTTTAGCGTCGTTTACGGGAGTCGATGCGAATCCACGTCGGCGCGTGGTCGCTGGCATGCGGTTCGTTGCGCACCCAGGCATCCACACCGGCCTCATGCAGATAAGGGCTCAGCTTGGGATTGAGCAGCAGATGGTCGATCCGCAGCCCGGAGTTCTTCTGCCAGTGCTGGCGGAAATAATCCCAGAAGGTATACAGCCGATCTTCGGGATAAATATGCCGCAACGAATCCGTCCAGCCCTGATCCAGCAATCGCTGGTAGCACTCGCGGCTTTGCGGTTGCAACAACGCATCCTTGAGCCAGGATCGAGTGTTGTAGATATCCAGATCCGTGGGCACCACGTTGTAATCGCCGGCCAGCACCACCGGGTGATCGCTGCTTTGCAGATCCCGGGCGTAATTGATCAGGCGCTCGAACCAGGCCAGTTTGTAGTCGAACTTCGGCCCCGGTTGCGGATTGCCATTGGGCAGGTACAGGCACCCCACCAACACCCCGTGCACCGCCGCTTCGAGATAGCGACTGTGTTTATCGTCAGGATCGCCGGGCAGACCGCGCCGGCTCTCCAGCGGTTGCGCATCGCGGGCAAGAATTGCCACGCCGTTCCATGACGCCTGACCGTGCCAGATGGCGCCGTAACCGGCGGCTTCCAGATCGGCGGCAGGAAACGCGCTGTCCACCAGCTTCAGTTCCTGCAAACAGACGATGTCCGGCTGCTCGCGCCTCAGCCACTCCAGCAGATTCGGCAGACGGGCCCGCAGGCCGTTGACGTTGAACGTGGCAATGCGCATTTTTTTCATCGTCCGGGTTCCTGCCATTGACCGATAAAAACTGTGACACCAGGCGCACCGCGACGGTTGCGTTGGATCCTCCGTTTACACGCGGTTGCGCAACCATTGCAGGAAACCTTTTTTCGGCACTGTCACCGGTGTTTCTTCCGTCAGTGATTGCGCCTTGTGCAGGCGGAAATCGAGCAGCGCCTTCATCGCGTCGTTGATGTCGTGACGGGCGTCCAGACAAGGTTTGAGATAAGACTTCTCGATGCGATACAGCGCACAGAAGGTCTTGGCGGAGAAGTCGGCCGGCAATGACGTATCGGACAGTATTCCCGCTTCGCCGATCACTTCGCCCGGTCCCATCCGTCCGGACTCGAACGGCGTGCCGTGGCGTTTGAGCGTCACCGAGACCACACCGGATTCGATGATGAACAGGTGATCACTGACCTCGCCGCCCGCAAGAATCACCTCGCCGGCACGGAAAGTTTGCAGGGTCATGTTCTGGCTGAAGGTTTCTTTCTCTTCCTGACGAAGCGTAGAGAAAATCGGCGAGCTGTCGAGCAACGCCCGTGGCCGCGAGAGATTGCTCGACACGCCCGGCTCAACGCTCGACAGCAGATTGACCCCGGACGCCTGCAGGTGCCGGTACGCCAGATCAAACAGCTGATTGCGCACCATACGTTTTTCGCTCATCGAGGCGACAAACCCGCTGATTTCATATTCGGTGCCGGCACTGCTGGAGCTCTTCAGCGCGACACTCGGCGCGGGGCTCTCCAGCAATTGGCGACAGCCCTGCATCGCCCGTTCCAGGGCATCGATCACCGAGCTGGGCCGCGCATGGGGGCTGACCTGCACGCTGACGGCAACCCCGAACATATTGCTCGGCCGGCTGAAGTTGATGATCTTGGCCTTGGCCGCCAGCGAGTTGGGAATCACCGCCATGCTGCCCTGACTGGTTTGCAGGCGCGTGGCGCGCCAGTCGATGTCGGTGACCCGCCCTTCCGTACCGTCGATGGAAATCCAGTCATCCAGTTGATAAGGCTTGGTGGTGTTGAGCACGATCCCGGAAAACACGTCGCTCAAGGTGCTCTGCAACGCCAGACCGACGATGATCGCCAACGCCCCGGACGTCGCCAGTACGCCTTTGACCGGCAGGTCCAGCACGTAGGCCAGCGCCGCGATGATCGCAATCAGGAAGATCACCGCACCCAGCAGATCCTGCAACAGCCGCCCGGTGTGCCCGACCCGCTGCATCATCACCGCGCCGATCAACACCGTCAGGGTGCGCGCGCCGAACAGCCACCAGCCGATCTGCAACCCGGTCGCCGCCAGGTGCAACGGCACGTTGTCGGCCCACGGCGCAGGCTCCATCGGGTTGAGCCCTTCGTTGAACAGCAGAAAGCTGAATAGAGCAAAGATCAGCACCCGTACCAACAGTTTCCACGCACTGCCGTGGGAGCTGATCAGACGCCACAGACCGAGATCGATCAGGATCAAGATCAAGGCGCAAAACAACGGATGATCGGTGAGCAGAGACAGCATCAAACAACTCCGACAGGGGCCAATCGCGAGAAGATCGCACAGATTGGGCTCAGTGTAGGAGTAATTGATTTGGCCGGATGAGTGCCACTGCGCACGCGCGAAAAAAACCGGCAGGCGCGCGTGGCGCCTGCCGGGATTTTCAGCCGTGCATCTGGCCGAAGCGGCCGGACTGGAAGTCGGCAAAAGCCTGGTGGATTTCCTGCTCGGTGTTCATCACGAACGGGCCGTGGCCGACGATCGGCTCGTCAATCGGCTCGCCACTGAGCAGCAACACCACCGCGTCCTGGCTGGCTTCGAGGGTGATTCGCTTGCCATCACGTTCAAACAGCGCCAGTTGCCCTTCGCGCATCGACTCCACACCGTTGATCCGGACCGACCCCTTCAACACCACCAACGCCGTGTTACGGCCTTCGTGCAGATCCAGCGAAAGCAACTTGCCGGTGTTCAGTCGCAGATCCCACACATCGATAGGCGTGAACGTGCGGGACGGGCCCTTCTGACCGTCGAACTCGCCGGCGATCAGGCGCAGGCTGCCGGCGCCGTCCTTGAGCGCGATTTGCGGGATATCACTGTCCAGAATGGTCTGGTAACCCGGCGCGGCCATTTTGTCCTTGGCTGGCAGATTCACCCACAGCTGCACCATTTCCAGGTTGCCGCCGGTTCTGGCGAAATTTTCCGAATGGAATTCTTCATGCAGGATTCCCGAAGCCGCGGTCATCCACTGCACATCACCCGGGCCAATGGTGCCGCCACTGCCGGTGGAGTCGCGGTGCTGCACTTCGCCTTCGTACACGATGGTGACGGTCTCGAAGCCACGGTGCGGATGCTGGCCCACGCCACGACGTTCGGTGGTCGGGGTGAATTGCGCAGGCCCGGCGTGATCCAGCAGCAGGAACGGGCTGATGTGCTTGCCCAGGTTGTCGTAGGAAAACAGGGTACGCACCGGAAACCCATCGCCGACCCAGTGGCCGCGAGGGCTGGTGTAGATACCGATAAGGTTTTTCATGGTGGACTCCGTCATCAGGTTGATCGTGGGGGCCGATCATAAATTCGCTACGTATTTAGCACTAGTCGGCCAAAACCGTCCTCATCGTTCTATTAATGGAACGATGAGCAAGCGTGGTGATTCGTGACTTTCAGTCAACAGTACTTTGTGCCGACAGCGGTTTTTCCCAAGGAATCAGACGCGGATACTCCTGCTCATTCCCACTGCAACCCTGGAGTCCTGCATGTCTGTTCCCGCTTTCGGTCTTGGTACGTTTCGTCTGCAAGGTCAGGTGGTCATCGATTCGGTGAGCACTGCCCTTGAGCTCGGTTACCGGGTCATCGACACCGCACAGATCTACGAAAACGAAGCCGACGTGGGCGAGGCCATCGCTGCCAGCGGCATCGCCCGCGACGAACTGTTCATCACCAGCAAGATCTGGATCGCCAATTTCGCCAAAGACCGCCTGATTGAAAGCCTCAAGGAGAGCCTGCAAAAGTTGCAGACCGACTACCTCGATCTGACGCTGATCCACTGGCCGTCGCCGGAAGATCAAGTGTCGGTCGAGGAATTCTTGGGCGCCCTGCTGGAAGCAAAGCGCCTGGGTCTGACCCGGCAGATCGGCGTGTCCAACTTCACCATCGACCTGATGAAACAGGCAATTGCTGCGGTCGGTGCGCAGAACATCGCCACCAACCAGATCGAACTGCACCCGTACCTGCAAAACCGCAAGGTCGTGGAATTCGCCCGGAGTCAGGGCATTCAGATCACGTCGTACATGACCCTGGCCTATGGTGAAGTGCTGAAGGATCCGCTGATCGTACAGATCGCCGAGCGTCTGCAAGCCACTCCGGCTCAGGTCACCCTGGCGTGGGCGCTGCAGTCGGGATACGCGGTGATTC
Organism: Pseudomonas sp. B26(2017); assembly: GCF_002113045.1. Taxonomy (NCBI): domain Bacteria; kingdom Pseudomonadati; phylum Pseudomonadota; class Gammaproteobacteria; order Pseudomonadales; family Pseudomonadaceae; genus Pseudomonas; species Pseudomonas sp. B26(2017). Next base: position 20,385 of record NZ_NEJJ01000015.1, read on the forward strand.
CGTCGTCGACCAAACGCACCAACCTGCAAGGCAACCTGGGCGCCACGGCGTTGACCCTGAGCGACGCCGACATGGCGCTGATCGCCACACTGGATCGCGGCCATCGCCTGACCAGCCCCACAGGCATCGCGCCGCAGTGGGACTGACCGGTCAGGCCTGAAGCTGCTGCGCGAGGTCTTGCATGGCCACGCGCAGCAAATCGATGGCGGCCGTCAATGCCGCGTCGGGTTGATCGTCATGGCAGGCTTGCTCAAGTCCTCGACACGCCGAGATCACGCGCTCGGCACCGATCATGTGTGCCCCGCCCGTGACGTGATGCGCCAGATCGCGCAATCCCGCGCGATCACCGTGTCGGCCTGATTCGTCCAGACGCTGCAGGTCGATGCGCAAGCTGCTCAGCATTTCCCCACGCAACTGTTCGATCAGCGGATTGTCGGCGCCTGCCAGTTGCAACAGCGCACTCAGGTCGAACTCGGCCACTGCCGAATCGTCCACGCTGGCGGCCTGCGCGCCCTCCGGTACGGCGGCCATCAGGGCCTGGTTCAATTCGTGCAGCAGCACCGGTTTGAACAGGCAATCGTCCATCCCGGCCGCCCGGCATCGCTGCTTTTCTTCCATCTGTGCATTGGCGGTAAAGCCGAGGATCAGGCAGGGCGCCCTGCCCGTCGCGGCTTCTTCCTGGCGCACTGCTCGCGCCAGCTCGTAACCGTTGAGCCCGTGCATGTTGATATCGGTGATCAGCGCATCGAAGGATTGCCTGCGCCACAGCACCAGCCCCTCTTCACCGCCACCGGAGTCGACGGCGCGATGCCCCAGTTCACTCAACTGCCGACACAACAACAGGCGATTCACCGGATGGTCATCCACGACCAGCACGTTCAGCGACTTCACCGTCGTCGCCACTGGCGGCGGTGCAGCTTCTTGCCCGAGTGGCGCCAGCACAGGCAGCTCCAGGCGCAGCATGAGCTGAGTGCCGCGGTTCAACTCGCTGCTCATCCACAAATCACCGCCCATCATCCGGCACAGGTTGCGACTGATCACCAACCCCAGACCTGAACCGCCATGCGCCACGGACTGATGATCGCCGACCTGTACAAACGGATTGAACAGTCGCTGCTGATCCTCAATGCTGATCCCCCGCCCACTGTCTTCGATGATCACGCCCACTTCAATCAGCCCGTCCCGTTCTGAAAACACGCGCAAGCGCAGGCTCACCTCGCCGTTGTCGGTGAATTTGATGGCATTGCTCAACAGGTTCGACAGCACTTGCTTGAAACGCAGGGGATCGAGCATCACCTCGACGTTGCTGAGCTCATCCAGTTCGACATGCCACAACAATTGTTTCTGCCGGGCCAGACCCTCGAAAATCCGACACACCGACACGACCACTTCGCGCAGATTGGCGCGCTCGGGGGCCAGTGACAAATGCCCGGACTCGATGCGTGCGATGTCGAGAATGTCGCCGATCAATGCCAGCAATTGCTGCCCGGCAGTGGACGCGACTTCGATAGCCTGGCGATCGGTCACGCCTTCATCGGCACGTTTGAGCGCCAGTTCGAGCATGCCGGTCAGGGCATTCATCGGTGTGCGGATTTCATGACTCATGGTCGCCAGAAACGTACTTTTGGCACGATTGGCTTCGTCGGCCGCCTCCTTGGCCTCCTGCAACTGACTTAGCCATTGCTGACGCTGGCGGATCTGCCGACGCTGAAAACCGATCCAGCCCAATGCCAGCAACAGCAACCCGGCAGCAACGGCAAACCCGCGCAATATTTGCTCGCGATGACGCTGCCAATAGCTGTCTTGCAGCACCACGTTACGACTCCAGCGTGCGACCAGGCCGTCGATTTCCTGCGGCGCGATGCTCAGCAGTGCCTTGTTCAGAATCGATTGCAACTGAGGCGAGTCGAGCGCCGTGGCCATGGCAACCCGGGCCGGCTGATCGCCCAGCGTGGAGACAATCCGCAAGCGATCGCGGTACTGGTGATCGATCTGGTAACGCGCTACCAGCAACGAACTCAATGTCGCATCAGCCCGACCATCGAGCAGCGCCCGTGTGCCATCGGCCGGACTCGGCAACTCGATCAGGTTGATCTGCGGCACATGCTCCAGCAGGTAATCACGCAACGGATCGCCGCGATAAAGCGCCACACGCTTGCCCGTCATGTCGTCCAGACTACGCGGCCCCTGTGCCTTCGAATCGGCAATCAGCACAAAGGGGCTGTTGACGTACGACCGGGTGAACAGCATTTCTGTTTCGCGCTCGCGGCTCAGTGTCATCACAGACAACAGGTCCAGTTTTCCGCTTCTGAGTTGTTCGACCTGACGATCAAGAGACTGACCGCGCACCACCTCGAACGTCAGCCCGCTGCGCTGACTGATCAGGTTGAGCAGTTGGGCCGCCAGCCCACTGAAGCGACCGTCGGCGTCAAAGAACGCGAGTGGCGCAAAGTCATCGACAGCACCGACCCGCACTACCGGATGCTGATCCAGCCATTGTTGCTCGCTATCGCTCAGGCTTACCCGCGACTGCGCCGCCCTGTCGGCACGCCCGGCACTCCAGCGCAGCTCCATCGCCAGCCGCTGCTCCATGGGAATCGCCAGCAGGGCTTTGTCGACCAGACGTTTCAAGCGGTTGTTGCTGCGGGTCAGGGCAAAACCGAAGGGGTTGGCGTCCAGGCCCGAGGGCCCGGCCAGTTGCAGGTCGTTTTGAAAATGGGTGTTGATCAGGTAGCTGGCGCTGATGAAATCGCCGAGGTACAGATCATCCCGGCCAAACGCGACGGCGCCGAGGGCATCGAGGATCGATCGATAGCGCTGCAGGGAAGCTTGCGGGTAAGCCTCTTCGATGGTCGAAGCGGGCAGATAGTCGTCCACCATGGCGATGCGTTTGCCGTTGAGATCACTCGGCAACGCCTCATTGAGCCGGGTCAGCCACATCGGCTGATCCTCGGCATAGGCGCGCGACAGCATCAGTTGGGGATCGGCGATTTCGAAGTTGTTCGACGTGCCCAGCAGGTCAAGATCCCCGGCCTTGAGCGCGGCCATGGCGCTTTCGCGGTCGGGATAGCACCAGACCTCGACGGCAATGTTAAGTATCTGGGCGATCGCGTCGGCGTAATCGGCCGTGAGACCTTCCAGTTCATGGCGTTTGCGGGTCAGTTCAAAGGGCGGGTAATCCGGCCAGGAGGCACCGATGCGCAATACCCGGTGCGCGCTCAGCCACTGTCTGTCCTGCTCATCCAGACGAATCTGCACCCCCTCCAGACGGGTGCGGGAGACGATTTCCAGCCTTTGCGCCTCGGAGGCGTGCACTGCGCTTGCAAGCAACAGTATCGACAGAAGCACAACCCGCAGACGACCTATCATGGGGCAACCGATCAAAACAGGCCGTTGCGTTTGACAAACTCTCGCAAGACCACCAGCGAGGTCACTCCGAGTTTCTGCATCAAGCGGGTCTTGTAGGTACTGATGGTTTTGTGACTGAGGTTCATCGCCAGAGCAATGTGCTTGTTGGACTCGCCTCTGGCCAGCTTCAGCATGATCTCCATTTCACGGGTGGACAGAAGTGCGATCAGCTCTCGCTCATCGCGATGCGCTTCGGTTTGCCCGGTATTGACCGCAGGCATTTCGGGGAAGTAGGTATAACCCGACCGCACGGCCTTGATTGCATTTTGCAAATGCTGCATCGAGGCGGACTTGGCGACAAAAGCCATCGCCCCCGCACGTCGGCAGCGCATCAGATAGTGTTCAGGATCGGCCGAGGTGAAAATCACCACCTTGCAGACCAGCCCGACGGCCCTGATGCGCGCCAATACCTCCAGACCACCGAATCCGTTGAGCTTCAGGTCGAGCACGACCAGTTCCGGCGCGTGCTCCCGGAGCATTGGCACCACATCGACACCGCTGGTAGTCACATGAATCGGTTGGTAACCCGCCGACTCCAGAACCAGGCGAAGGGCACCCACCACCACCGGATGATCATCGACGATCAATGCTGAACCCATGACCACTCCCGAGGCGAATACATGCCATGACGCCGCCGATCTTGCATGAACGGGACTATTGGTAGCCGCGCTACAACTGTTGCACGGTGTGAGCGCTGGATCACCTGTCAGATCTGACAGTTGTTCGATAGAGCGATCTGTGATTGAGCACCCGATGAGGGCCCAAACGAAGCCTCGACCGAGGTCATCAGCTGCTCGATCGCGCGGATTGAAGGCAGAGGCGCAGGACTGGTGATGATCTTTGCGCCAAAGTGCTCGGGAACCCCTGAGGCGTTCGCCGGTTCACCGTAGACCAGCGCCCGCCGGACTTGCGGATGATCAAACAGGAAACCACGAAGATCCGCTATCCCGCCCGCCAGTTCGGCATTGATCACCAGGACATCGAATGGCTCACAGCCGTAATCGACCAGCGTCAGCAGTTCGGCAAGGTTTTGCACCGGGGCAATGCGGTAGTAATCGAGCCCATTGAACAGGCGCTCGATCTTCATCCGGTGAAAGTGCTGCAAGTCGGCGATCAGGATGCGCAGGGTTTTGTCGGTCAACGTGAAAGTCCGGGTAGTCGCTTCAAGTGGCGGCAAGACTACCCAAGCGCCGAGGCATGCTCTGTAGGACTTTTCCGAAAAAAGATGTCACTCATCCGGACAAAAAAGTTACTCCGTGGTACTCGGACTCCAGAATGCCTGCACCACCAGCGCCGAGGTCGAGATTCGCGCTACCAGCGCATCCAGCTCATCACCGTCCACCGAAGTCGTCGCCAGAGTGGCTTCGATCTCGATTTCATCGGCTCCGAAAGCGTGCACATCGACATCACTGGCCGGGTAATTGCTGCGTTCCAGCTCGGCTTCAAGCAGCGCAAATACGGCTTTCTGCTGCGAACGCCGGGCGATGACGTAAACGATGTTGGTGACTTCTGCCGAGACCACATCGAGCGGCTGACGGTTGATGTTGTTGACGATCGGCCGCAGCAAGGTGTTGGCGGCGAGCACGAACAAGGTGCCCAGCACCGCTTCGGCCAGCAGGTCGGCGCCGGCACAGGCGCCGACCGCCGCCGAGGTCCAGAGCGTGGCGGCAGTGTTGAGGCCGCGCACGTTGCCCTCTTCGCGCATGATCACGCCGGCACCGAGAAAGCCGATACCGGACACCACGTAGGCGACCACCCGCACCGCACCTTCGGCACCGGCCAGACGGTTGGCCATGTCGACGAAAATCGCCGCACCGACCGCCACCAGCACGTTAGTGCGCAAACCCGCCGTGCGTTGCCGGTACTGGCGTTCGAAGCCGATCAGGCCGCCGAGGATGAAGGCCGCGCTGAGACTGACCAGGGTGTCGAGCAATGAGGTGAGGTTGAGATTGTTGATGGCTTGCATGTCGAACTCCTTGAAACCGCCCCCCTTGCTCCCACAAGGGGGGGAAACTTGCCTGTTACTGCCAGCCGAACCGGCGGATGTAGAAGCCTTTCACGGCCTGAGTCAGTGCCATGTACGCCAGCAGGATCACCGGCAGGAACACGAAGTACATTGACGGCAGCGCCTGCAATTTGAAGTAGTGCGCCAGCGGTCCCATCGGCAGGAAGATGCCCACGGCCATGATGATTGCGGTCATCACCAGCAACGGCATGGCCGCACGGCTTTGCAGGAACGGAATCTTCGGCGTGCGGATCATGTGCACGATCAGCGTCTGGGTCAGCAGTCCCACGACGAACCAGCCGGACTGGAACAGGGTCTGGTGATCCGGGGTGTTGGCATCGAACACGTACCACATCAAGGCGAACGTTGTGATGTCGAAGATCGAGCTGATCGGGCCGAAGAACAGCATGAAGCGCCCCACATCACCCGGCTGCCAGCGCTGCGGCTGTTTCAGCATTTCGTCGTCAACGTTGTCGAACGGGATCGCGATCTGCGAAATGTCATACAACAGGTTCTGCACCAGCAGGTGCATCGGCAGCATCGGCAGGAACGGAATGAACGCACTGGCCACCAGCACCGAGAACACGTTGCCGAAGTTCGAGCTGGCGGTCATCTTGATGTACTTGAGCATGTTGGCGAAGGTCCGGCGCCCTTCCAGCACGCCCTCCTCCAGCACCATCAGGCTCTTCTCCAGCAGGATGATGTCGGCCGCTTCCTTGGCGATGTCCACCGCGCTGTCCACGGAAATCCCGATGTCTGCGGTGCGCAGCGCCGGCGCGTCGTTGATGCCGTCACCCATGAACCCGACCACATGACCGTTGCCCTTGAGGATGCGCACGATGCGCTCCTTGTGCGACGGCGTCAGCCTGGCGAACACGTTGGTGGTTTCCACCGCCACCGCAAGTTCAGCATCGCTCATGCGTTCGATGTCATTGCCCATCAGCAGGCCTTGCTGGGCCAGGCCCACTTCGCGGCAGATCTTGGCGGTCACCAGTTCGTTGTCGCCGGTCAGCACTTTCACGGCCACGCCGTGTTCGGCCAGGGCCTTGAGCGCCGGCGCGGTGCTTTCCTTGGGTGGATCGAGAAACGCCACGTAACCGATCAGCGTCAGCTCCTGCTCGTCGTTCAGGCTGTAAGTGTCGCGCCCTTGGGGCATCGAGCGGGCCGCCACCGCTACCACGCGCAGGCCTTCAGCGTTGAATGCTGCTGTGACCTGACGGATTTTCGCCAGCAATTCATCGCTCAAGGCTTCGTCCACTTCACCGTGACGAACCCGGCTGCACACCGACAGAACCTCTTCCACCGCACCCTTGCAGATCAGTTGATGCGGCTGACCGCGCCCTTCGACCACCACCGACATGCGCCGGCGGTTGAAGTCGAACGGGATTTCATCGACCTTGCGAAACGCCGTGCCGACCTTCAGCTCACGGTGGATTTCCACGTGCTCCAGCACTGCCACATCCAGCAGGTTTTTCAGGCCGGTCTGGTAGTAGCTGTTGAGGTAGGCCATTTCCAGCACGTCATCGGAGTCTTCGCCCCAGACGTCGACGTTGCGTGCCAGGAAAATTTTGTCCTGGGTCAGGGTGCCGGTCTTGTCGGTGCACAGCACGTCCATGGCGCCGAAGTTCTGGATCGCGTCCAGGCGTTTGACGATGACTTTCTTGCGCGACAGAAATACCGCGCCTTTGGCCAGGGTCGAGGTGACGATCATCGGCAGCATTTCCGGGGTCAGGCCCACGGCAATCGACAGTGCGAACAACAGTGCTTCGGTCCAGTCGCCCTTGGTGAAACCGTTGATGAACAACACCAGTGGCGCCATCACGAACATGAAGCGGATCAGCAGCCAGCTGACTTTATTCACGCCTTGCTGAAACGAAGTCACCGCGCGATCAGTCGCCCCGACCCGCTGCGCCAGCGCACCGAAATAGGTGCTGTTGCCGGTGGTGAGAATCACCGCCACCGCCGTGCCGGAGACCACGTTGGTGCCCATGAACAGAATGTTGTCGAGCTCCAGCGGATTGCGCGTATCGCGATCGGCCTGACGCGGGAATTTCTCTACCGGCATCGATTCACCGGTCATCGCTGCCTGGCTGACGAACAGGTCCTTGGCGCTGAGCACCCGACAATCGGCAGGAATCATGTCGCCGGCCGACAGCACGATCAGATCGCCGGGCACCAGTTGTTTGATCGGCAGTTCAGCACGCGGCGCATCCCGGCGCAGCACGGTGGCAGTGTTGCTGACCATCGCTTTGAGCGCATCGGCCGCCTGATTGGATTTGCTTTCCTGCCAGAAGCGCAGCAGCGTCGACAACACCACCATCGAGAAAATCACGATGGCGGCCTTGAGGTCTTCGGTCAGCCACGAGATCACCGCCAACAGGGTCAGCAGCAGATTGAAAGGGTTTTTGTAGCAATGCCACAGGTGGGTCCACCACGGCAGCGGTTGCTCGTGTTCGACTTCGTTGAGGCCATGCTGCGCACGCAGCACATCGACTTCGAAATCGGTCAGGCCGTCGGTGTGGGTGCCGAGGTTGGTCAGCAGCACGCCGCTGTCGCAATGGGCGGCGTCCACCAGTGTATTGGCCAGAGTGGGCGGCACTTCACGGCTGACCGTGGTGTCGCCGAGGGTTTCCAGCAAGGCCAGGCGACGGAAGTGCCGGGCGATGTGACGGGTCCGCAGGAAGCCTGCGAAAAATTCCTTGAGCGTAAGTTTCATGGCTGTTGCCCCTATGGTCAGCCGGGAAACCGTCGAGCAGGTACGTCCTCGTCCTGGGCACCGCAAAACCGGCACGGCAAGGCGTGGCGCGCCAGTCAGAAAGACAGGCGTGTCGATAGGCTGCAATGACGACGATGAAGTCGACTTCACAGGCTTTTCAGTGTCGATGAGAAGGACGTCGGGACATGGCCGGAACCGGTCATGATCGGGATGCCGCTGCTCGCTGTTCGGCGAGACAACGGCACAAAGGAATGCGCGTTATCTTGCCGAGAATCCGCCGGTTACAAGGACCGGCCGACAACTGTCACTCGAACAAGTACCCACTGTGGGTCTCCGCTATTGATGAAAACGCGCGAAGCTTACGCCCCGATATCTGGAGAGTAAACCCGGAAAAGGAAGTGTGTCGGGGAATGTGTCGGGTGTTCAGGAAGGGTTCAGGATTGCCCCCGAGATCGCCGAGATCGTTCCCACGCTCTGCGTGGGAATGCAGCCGGGGACGCTCTGCGCCCCATTGGAACGCGGAGCGTCCCTTGAGGCATTCCCACGCAGAGCGTGGGAACGATCAGTGTGGAGGCTGAAAGGATACTTAGCTGGCCGTGGCCAGCAACAGATCCGCCATCGAACGGCTGTGCCCACGGTTCTTGCCATGCTCATACAGCGAGCCGGCAATCTCGTCCGCACGGATCGGCAGGATCGACAACAGCGTATCGCTCAGACCATGGCTGGCCTGGCAGAAGCCCTGCATGTACAGACCGGCCTTGCAGCGCTCGTCGGTGATCAGCTTGTAGTTGCGATCGACTTCGAAGTCGCCCAGGTACTCTTCCAGCGGCGCGAGCAGTTTGCGGTGCATCTGACGCTCGTAACCGGTGGCCAGCACGACCGCGTCGTAGACACGCACGGTGACTTCGCCGGTGGCGTTGTTGCGCACAGTCAGTTCGATACCGCGTTCGGTGGCGGTGGCTTGCTCGACGGTGGTCAGGGTACGGAACGCATGACGGGCAACACCGGAGACCTTCTGGCGGTAGAAGATGCCGTAGATGCGTTCGATCAGGTCGATGTCGACCACCGAGTAGTTGGTGTTGTGGTACTCGTTGACCAGACGCTCACGCTCGCTGCTCTTCTGCTGGAAGATCAGATCAGTGAACTCCGGCGAGAACACTTCGTTGACGAACGGGCTGTCGTCCGCCGGTTTCAGGGCCGAGCCGCGCAGGATCATGTCGACCTGCACCGACGGGAACGAATCGTTCAGATCGATAAAGGCTTCCGCCGCGCTCTGCCCGCCACCGATGATCGCGATGCTCATCGGCTGATTGTTCACGCACGGCTGCTTGGCCATTTCCGCCAGGTACTGCGAGTGGTGGAACACCCGACCGTCGCCCTTCAGCGCCTTGAACGCCTCGGGAATGCGTGGCGTGCCGCCGGCGCTGACCACAACGGAACGCGCGGTGCGCACGAACTGCTGGCCGTCCGTACCACGGGAAATCACCCGCAGCGCTTCAACCTGATGGTTGTGCAGCACCGGCTCGATGGTCAGCACTTCTTCGCCATAGCGGCTCTGTTCGGTGAACTGCGCGGCCACCCAGCGCAGGTAGTCGTTGTACTCCATGCGGCACGGGTAGAAGGTCCCGAGGTTGATGAAGTCCACCAGACGGCCGTGGTGCTTGAGGTAGTTGACGAACGAATAAGGGCTGGTCGGGTTGCGCAGGGTCACCAGATCCTTGAGGAAGGAAATCTGCAGCTCGCTCTGGGTCGACAGGGTATTGCCGTGCCAGCTGTAGTTGGGTTGCTTGTCGAGAAACAGCACATCCAGCTCGCCCTGGATCGGGCCGCGCTCTTGCAGAGCGATGGCCAGCGCCAGGTTCGAAGGGCCGAAACCGACGCCGATCAGGTCGTGAACGATGGGCGATGCAATTGCCTGTGTCATTTCCAGTGTCCTCTGGATGAACCCCCGAACAGCGCGGAGGAAGAGCTTGGGTGACCGGCCGGCCCGGAGCAGGACAGCAGATCGTCTGTTGAGTAGGAACGAGGACAGTGAAATGAAATTTAACGACGACGGCTCAATGGGCATCCCATTGCTTGATGCGCACGCGGCAATGTTTCATGGCGTTGACGATGTGCTTTTCCACCAGAGCCTTGGAAATGCCAAGGCGCTCGGCGATCTCGGGGTGCGACAGGCCTTCGATCTTGCGCAACAGAAAGCTCTCGCGGCACAGCGGTGAAAGCTCGGCCAGCGCACGCTGCAACATCTCCAGACGTTGACCATGATCGAGGGTGCTGTGGGGGGACGGGGTGAAATAGCGCTCTTCGCTGTCGAGCACTTCCAGCGACTCGACCTGACGCAGGGCATTGCGCCGGTGGTCGTCGATCACCAGGTTCAGCGCGGTGCGATAAAGGAAGGCCCGGGGTTGTTCGATCGGCGTATCGCTGGAACGCTCCAGGACCCGCACATAAGCGTCATGCACCACATCTTCGGCCACCTGACGGTTGCCGAGCTTGGCGTTCAGGAAACACACCAGCTCTCGATAGTAGTTTTCCAACATGACTCCCGGCCGCCTGAATGCGGGTTCTGTCCTTGAGCACACCGTTCTGCTGAGCCGCACAAGGCAGTAGCAAGATAGTGGCAACTTGAGGCGCGTAATTTATAGTAATTCTCATATAGATTTAAAGTGGTGTTTGTCGTTGCCCGACAAATAGTGTCCGGCTATACCTACAGATTGCTGTAACAACCTGTGTCGCCGCTTAAATTCCCCTGCGCTTTCATCGTTTACAGGACAGCTCCCCGTGTCTGTCGCGCCCTGCGGCAGCGTTCAACGGTGCCCGATCCTGCGCACTTTTCTGAATGACGGGCCGATTTCCACTGGCCGGAACCCTGCATGAAACGTCCCCGCCCCGCCCGACGCGCCCTGCTCGTAGTCCTTTGTCTGATCCCTGTTGTCGCCTACGCCGCCTGGCAGATCCTGCCTCCAGGACGGGACAAGTTCGCCACCGTGCAGGTGACCCGCGGCGATATCGAAAGCAGCGTCACCGCGCTGGGCACCCTGCAACCGCGACGCTATGTGGACGTCGGCGCCCAGGCATCGGGGCAGATCCGCAAGATTCATGTGGAAGTCGGCGACGTGGTCAAGGAAGGCCAACTGCTGGTGGAAATCGATCCGTCCACCCAGAAAGCCAAACTCGACGCCGGACGTTTCTCCATCGAAAACCTCAAGGCCCAGTTGCAGGAACAGAAAGCCCAGCACGAGCTCGCGCAGCAGAAATACCAGCGTCAGCAGAACCTGGCCGCTGGCGGCGCCACCCGCGAAGAAGACGTGCAGACCGCCCGCGCCGAACTGAAAGCCACCCAGGCGCGCATCGACATGTTCCAGGCCCAGATCCGTCAGGCCGAAGCCAGCCTGCGCAGCGATCAGGCCGAGCTCGGCTACACCCGCATTTATGCGCCAATGGCCGGCACCGTGGTTGCCCTCGATGCCCGCGAAGGCCAGACCCTCAACGCCCAACAACAGACACCGCTGATCCTGCGGATCGCCAAGCTGTCGCCGATGACCGTGTGGGCGGAAGTTTCCGAAGCCGACATCGGCCACGTCAAACCGGGCATGACTGCCTACTTCACCACCCTCAGCGCCGGCCATCGACGCTGGACCAGCACCGTGCGGCAAATCCTGCCGGTACCGCCCAAACCCCTGGATCAGACCAGCCAGGGCGGCGGCAGTCCTGCCAGTTCCAGCAAAAGCGGCAGCGCGCGCGTGGTGCTCTATACCGTGCTGCTGGATGTCGACAACGCCGACAACGCACTGATGGCGGAAATGACCACCCAGGTTTTCTTCGTCGCCAGCCAGGCCAAAGACGTTCTCACTGCACCGGTTGCCGCCCTGCAAGGCACAGCCACCGCGAACCGGCAGACCGCGCAGGTGATTGCCGCCAATGGCGACATCCAGTCCCGCGAAGTGCACACCGGCATCAGCGACCGCTTGAAAGTCCAGGTGCTGGAAGGCTTGAACGAAGGCGATCACCTGTTGATCGGCCCGGCCGACGGCAGCGGTGGCTAAATGCAGACGCCCTTGATCGACCTGCGGGACATCCGCAAATCCTATGGCGGTGGCGACGCCCCTGAAGTGCATGTGTTGCGCGGGATCGACCTGTCGATCCACGCCGGGGAATTCGTGGCGATTGTCGGCGCGTCCGGCTCCGGCAAATCGACGCTGATGAACATCCTCGGCTGCCTCGACCGGCCCACCTGCGGCGAATACCGTTTCGCCGGGGAAAACGTCGCCGACCTCGACACCGACGAGTTGGCCTGGCTGCGGCGCGAAGCCTTCGGTTTCGTGTTTCAGGGCTATCACCTGATTCCGTCCGGCTCGGCCCAGGAGAACGTCGAGATGCCGGCAATCTACGCCGGCACTCCCGCCGCCGAACGCCACGCCCGCGCTGCCGCCCTGCTCGACCGCCTCGGCCTGGCCTCGCGCACCGGCAACCGCCCCCATCAATTGTCAGGCGGTCAGCAGCAGCGGGTGTCGATCGCCCGGGCACTGATGAACGGCGGCCACATCATCCTCGCCGACGAACCCACCGGCGCCCTCGACAGCCACAGCGGCAAAGAAGTCATGGCGTTGCTCGACGAACTGGCGAGCCAGGGCCACGTGGTGATCCTGATCACCCACGACCGCGAAGTCGCAGCGCGGGCCAAGCGCATTATCGAGATCCGCGACGGCCTGATCATCAGCGACAGCGCCCAGGACAGTCCCGACGCCCGGACCACAGCCAGCCCAGGCGCCCTGCAAGCGGTCGACCTGCGCAAACGCCTGACCGAGGGCGCACAAGCCTCGGGGGCCTGGAAAGGCGAACTGGTGGACGCTCTGCACGCCGCATGGCGGGTGATGTGGATCAACCGCTTCCGCACCGCGCTGACCCTGCTCGGGATCATCATCGGCGTCGCTTCGGTGGTGGTCATGCTCGCAGTGGGCGAAGGCAGCAAGCGTCAGGTCATGGCGCAGATGGGCGCTTTCGGTTCGAACATCATTTACCTCAGCGGCTCGGCACCCAATCCGCGCACGCCGCCGGGCATCATCACCCTCGATGACGTGGCGGCGCTGGCCAGCCTGCCGCAGGTCAAACGGATCATGCCGGTCAACGGCGCGGAGGCTGGTGTGCGGTTTGGCAACGCCGACCACATGAGTTACGTCGGCGGCAACGACACCAACTTCCCGGCGATCTTCAACTGGCCGGTGGTCGAGGGCAGCTACTTCACCGATGCCGATGAGCGCAACGCCAGCGCGGTGGCGGTGATCGGCAAGAAGGTTCGCGACAAACTGCTCAAGGATGTGCTCGACCCCATCGGCCAATACATCCTGATCGAGAACGTGCCGTTCCAGGTGGTCGGCGTGCTCCAGGAAAAAGGCGCCAGCTCCGGCGATCAGGACAGCGACGACCGCATCGCCATCCCCTACTCCGCTGCCAGCGTGCGGCTGTTCGGCACGCGCAATCCGGAATACGTCGCCATCGCCGCGGCGGATGCACGCAAGGTCAAGGAAGCCGAACACGCCATCGAGCAATTGATGCTGCGCCTGCACAACGGCAAAAAGGATTTCGAACTGACCAACAACGCCGCCATGATCCAGGCCGAAGCGCGCACGCAAAATACCCTGTCGCTGATGCTCGGCTCGATTGCGGCGATTTCGCTGCTGGTCGGCGGGATTGGCGTGATGAACATCATGCTCATGACCGTGCGCGAACGCACCCGCGAGATCGGCATTCGCATGGCCACCGGCGCTCGCCAGCGCGACATTCTGCGGCAGTTCCTCACCGAAGCGGTGATGCTCTCGGTGGTCGGCGGGATCACCGGGATTGGCTTGGCGCTGATCGTCGGCGGCGTGCTGATCCTCAGCGACGTTGCCGTCGCCTTCTCGTTGCTGGCGGTGCTCGGCGCTTTTGGCTGCGCCCTTGTCACCGGCGTTGTCTTCGGCTTCATGCCGGCCCGCAAAGCTGCCCGGCTCGACCCGGTCACGGCCCTTACCAGTGAATGATCGATCTATGAAACCGCGCCTCAGTTTATTGACCGTGTGCCTGTTGCTCAGCGCCTGCGGCAGTCCCGCCCAGCGTCCCGACAGCGGGTTGCAACCGCCCGCCAACTGGCAATCGCCCCACGGCGCCAGCGTCGACCGCATCAATGCGCAATGGTGGAAACAATTCGGCAGCCAGGAACTTGATCGTCTGATCGAACAGGCTCGCGCCGGCAGTTTCGACCTCGCCGCCGCCATGGCCCGGGTACGCCAGGCCCGGGCCGGCACCGTGATCGCCGGCGGCTCACAACTGCCTGAAGTGCAGGCCAGGCTCAATGCCAATCGGCAGAAACTGTTGCGCGGCAATGGCTACAGCCAACTGGACGCCGACAGCAGCAACAAGGCCGTGGATTACTTCGACGCCAATCTGAATGCCAGTTACGAAATCGACTTCTGGGGTGGCAAACAGGCCTTGCGCGACAGTGCGCAATTCGCCTTGCAGGCCAGCGAGTTCGACCGTGCCACGGTGGAGTTGACCTTGTTCGGCAGTGTCGCCGACACCTATGCGCAAACCTTGTCGCTGCGCGAGCAGAGCCGCATTGCCGAACTCAATCTGGCCAACGCGCAAAACGTTTTGAAACTGGTGCAAACGCGTTTTGACTCAGGCTCGGCAACCGCCCTGGAACTGGCTCAGCAGAAAAGCCTGGTAGCCGCCCAGCTACGGCAATTGCCGCGGGTGCAGCAACAGGCCCGGGACGCTTCAATCAGCCTTGCAGCCCTGCTGGGCCGCCCGGTTCAGGAACTTGCGCTGAACCGGGAATCGTTCGATCAACTGCATTGGCCGGAAATCGCCGCGGGCGTGCCAAGCGATCTGCTCAATCGCCGCCCGGACATCGCCCGCGCCGAAGCACAACTGGCCGCCGCCAAGGCCGACGTCAAAGTCGCCCGCGCCGCGATGCTGCCCACTGTCACTTTGAGTGCCAGTATCGGCTCGGGGGCCGACCAGTTCCGCGACGTTCTGCGCAGCCCCTTCTATAACCTGACCGCCGGACTCATCGGGCCGGTCTTCAATAACGGTCGTCTCGGCGCAGAGCGCGACAAGGCCACTGCACGTCAGGATGAACTGCTGCAGAACTATCGCGGCGCGATCATCAACGGCTTCGCCGATGTCGAAAAAGCCTTGAACAGCATTCGCGGCCTCGATGAACAACGGCAATGGCAAAGCGAGGAACTGCGGCAAGCGCAGACGGCGTTCGACATCGCCCAGAGTCGCTACCAGGCCGGCGCAGAGGATTTGCTGACGGTACTGGAAACCCAGCGCACGCTCTATGCCGCGCAGGACTTGAATGTGCAGTTGCGATTGTCGCGAATGCAGGCAAGCATCGCGTTGTACAAGGCGTTGGGCGGCGGCTGGCAGACACTGGCATCACGCTGACCTGCAAATGCAATCGCCAGCAGGCCGAAGCCCACAACATTCATCGATGCAACTGAATGCGTGGGCGTCGACCTGCCGGCGAGTGCAGTGAAGAGCGTCTCAGACCGGCGTCTGTCTGGGCTTCAGATGACGCGCATACCATGGACGCCGCGGCACCTTGCGGAACAACGACGACAACACCTTCTCGTCGTCGCTGAAGGTGATGCGCAGGGCCAGCTTCATGGTTTCCGGATCCATCTCCACGGACTTGCCAGGCTGCAGGCCCGGCACCGTGCTGCAGCCGTGAGTGATCGGCCCGAGCCACGGGTCGGCGACTTCCACCCAGCGTCCCGGTGCAAACCACGGCACACCATTGACCTGCAAGCGACTGACCTCGCCCGGATGAAAGCGTTCGTGCGCGCGGAACCAGTCCTCCAGGCGATCATCGATCCAGCCATGGAACGCCCAGAACACCGGGCTCACATGAGAGGAGAACGGATCACCCAGAAAATCGTTTTCAGCGGCGTACCAGCGCGCGGAAAAATCGGCCGGATCACGCGCAAACGGCACCGGTTGCCCGTTGGAAGGATCGCGCGGCACGGACGCCCAGCGCATGTGCAGCCAGTCGTGCAGCCCCAGTTCAACTTCCGAGCCAAACTGTCCCAGGGTCAGTTTGGCCAGGTAGCGCGGGTCACGGTAGCGCGATTCCCACACCAGGAAATTACTGTGATACGTCTCGGCCGTCTTGATGTCGCTGACCCATTGCGAATATTCGTCATCGTCCTCGGCCAGCCAGGTCGGCGGCAGCGAAGTGCCGTCGTGGTTGTCGAAGTAGGCGGCGAAACCCTGGCGATCGCGGATCAACTCCGGCTGCGGCAGCGGAAAATGCTGCCACGACGGCAGATCCTGCATTGAACGCGCCGTGCCCAGCATGTGGCGGTGCATGAAGAAGAAATCGATCCCCGAACCATTGCGATCCTTGCGCGGGCCACGGGCGTCACGCTCCTTGTCACGCGGGCCGGGCTGCCAGCCGATACCGCGCAGGGCGCCGCGTTTTTCCTCGCTCAAGGTATGCCACTTGTCGCGGCTGGCGTGCCAGAGCTGATGGAACAAGCGGTGCTCGGGAGAGATCAGCCAGGCCAGCAACGTCGGGTTCAACCCTGTGCGTTCGCGGGCCTCGGGGAACACACGCTTGACGGCAATGAAACGATGGTCCTGCGCCGGCAGCATCAAGGGTCGATCAAGGTTGAGGACGCGCCCGCTGAGGCTGCCGCTGCCGGCGTTGCCGAAACCGCCCCAGACTTCATCCAGCGCCATGTTGAATTCGTAGTCCGGTGCACCGTCGGCCGCCGATGTGCTGACCAGACGCCAACTCAATTGCGAGGCTTTGACGTCGGCGAGGTCCGCGAGAATTCGATAGCGCGGCGCCTGTGACGAGCGCAAACGCTCGGCCGTGTCGAGAAAACCGGTCACGCCGCGCCCTTTGTGGGCAACATCGAGAAACACTTCCAGACCGTCTCTGGGCAAACCCGCGATACCGGCGTCATGGCCCTCGAAACGAATCTGCCAGACACCGCGCAACGCATCCGCCAGGCGTTGCCCGGCGACATCCGCGACATCGAACGACGCCTCACCCGGGGTGATCGTCGGATCCGGCTTCGTCCATTCACGATGCCCAAAATACGCTGCAGGCACAGCGGCGCCGGTCAATGCCAGGCCCGCCATGAACCATCGTCGAGAAATCTTCATTGCCCTACCTGTGTCAGCCATGAAGCAGGCTTTATCCAAGCTAGAACGTTTGTTGCAGAGGGAAATTTATGGCGTCCCGGAAAGATCGCAGCCCTGGGCAGTGCCTGCCTCAAGCTGTGTTCTTTTGCGCCAGACCTAAATTACCCGGCTGCTCAGTCGTTCCACCCAGATAGCAAAGGCCCTTGCGCCTGCACCTCGACGGCGAACCTGACTGAGATGGCAATGACAAAACCACGTTCGAAAAAGGCTCTTTACATCGGCCTGCCGCTGGCCCTGGCGATCAGTGCTGCCGCAGGCTTTGCGGTCTGGGAACACTGGTTCAAGGACAATCCCGGTTACCCGGTCAAAGTCATGCAGCAAGCCGATGCGCTGCAGGATCGCATCCTCTCTTTCGACAGCCACATCACCGTGCCGCTGGATTTCGGCACGGCCGGCAACGAAGCCGACAAGGATGGCAGCGGCCAGTTCGATCTGGTGAAAACCGCCCGCGGACGCCTGTCCGGGGCCGCCCTGACGATCTTCGGCTGGCCGGAAATCTGGAACGGCGCCAACGCGCCACACCGTCCGACTGCCGGATTTGTCGAAGAAGCACGCTTGGAACAGGAAACCCGCTACAAGATCATCAGCTCCCTGGTGCGCGATTTCCCCAATCAGGTTGCCATCGCCTACACCCCGGACGATTTCCGCCGCCTGCATGGCGAAGGCAAGTTTGCGATTTTCATGAGCATGCTCAACGCCTATCCACTGGGCAACGATCTGAACGCCCTGGACAAGTGGGCCGCACGCGGCATGCGCATGTTCGGTTTCAGTTACGTGGGCAACAACGACTGGGCCGATTCTTCACGACCACTGCCGTTTTTCAATGACACCCGCGATGCGCTTGGCGGTCTGTCGGACATTGGCAAACAGGCCGTGCATCGCCTCAACGATCTGGGCGTCATCATCGATGTCTCGCAGATGTCGACCAAGGCACTGGAACAGGTCGCACAGCTGAGTCGCGCACCGATCGTGGCCTCCCATTCGGCACCGCGGGCGCTGGTGGATATCCCGCGCAATATCAGCGACCAGGAAATGCAACTGATCAAGAACAGCGGCGGCGTGGTGCAGATCGTCGGTTTCCCGACTTACTTGCGTCCGTTGAGCCAGGCGACCCGGGACAAGCTCAACGCATTGCGGGCCAGGTTTGACCTGCAGCCGTTGCAGGGCCTGGAGATGGCGCTGATGCCGGGCGACCCGATCATCACCGTGTGGCCGGAACAACGCTTTGGCGAGTACGCCGGCCAGCTCTACGCAATCGTCGACGAAGAGCCCAAAGCCAACCTCAAGGATTTCGGCGACGCCATTGATTACGCCGTGAAGAAAATCGGTATCGACCATGTCGGGATCAGTTCCGACTTCAACGACGGCGGCGGCCTGGACGGCTGGAAGGACGTCAGCGAAGCGCGCAACGTAACCGCCGAGTTGATCTCCCGTGGTTACAGCGAGGCCGACATTGCCAAATTGTGGGGCGGCAACTTCCTGCGAGTCTGGGAACAGGTACAAAAATCCTCCAAACCTGTCGTCAACCGCTGACACCTCTCGAACAAGCGATCAGAACTCATGACCAACCGTCGTTCTTTCCTCAAGCAGGCCGGCATCCTTGCCGCCGGCCTGCCCCTGGGCGCTGCCATCAACCTGCCGGCCCGCGCCGCCAACCCACAACCGCTCGCCGGGAACAAATGGGACCGATTGCGCCAGCTGTTCGATCAGGATCCGGATTATCTGCATTTCGCCAACTTCCTCGTGACATCCCATCCGCGCCCGGTACGCGAAGCCATCGAACGCTATCGAGTGACCCTCGACCGCAATCCCGGACGAGCGATGGACTGGGATCTGGGTGAAACCGAAAAACGCGAGCAAGCCGTGCGCGAATGGGCCGGTCGCTACCTCAAGGCCAAGCCCGAACAGATCGCACTCACCGGCAGCACCACCGAAGGTCTGGCGCTGATCTATGGCGGCATCCATGTGCGTGCCGATCAGGAAATTCTCACCACCGAACACGAGCACTACTCAACCCACTACACGCTGGGTTATCGCCAACAGAAAGATGGCGTAAAGGTGCGCAAACTGAAGTTGTTCGACAGCAGCGCAAAGGCGTCCGTCGACGAAATACTGACCCGTATCGACCAGGGCATTCGCCCCGAAACCCGCGTACTGGGCATGACCTGGGTGCAATCGGGCAGCGGCGTGAAACTGCCGATCGGCGAGATCGGCAAACTGGTGGACCGGCACAATCGCCAGCGAGAGGAAAAGGATCGCATCCTGTACGTCGTCGACGGCGTGCATGGTTTCGGTGTCGACGACCTCGACTTCCCCGACATGCACTGCGACTTCTTTATCGCCGGCACCCACAAGTGGATGTTCGGCCCCCGCGGCACCGGGATCATTTGCGCACGTTCCAGCGAACTCAAGGACGTCACCCCGACCATCCCGACCTTCTCTGAAGCCACCACGTTCTCGACCATCATGACCCCCGGCGGGTATCACAGTTTCGAACACCGCTGGGCGCTGGACGAAGCGTTCAAGCTGCATTTGTCGCTGGGCAAGCGCGAGGTGCAAACGCGCATTCACGAACTCAACACCTACGCCAAGAACCGCTTGCTGGAACACCGCTCGATGGAACTGGTGACACCCCGCAGCACCGATCTGTCCGCCGGTTTCACCTTCTTCCGGATCAAGGATCGCGACTGCGATCAGGTCGCCGCCCGGCTCATGCAAAACCGCGTGGTGTGTGACGCGGTGGAGCGCGACGTCGGCCCGGTGATCCGCATTGCGCCCGGCCTGCTGAACAGCGAAAACGACATTGAGCGTTTCATGGCCGTACTCGACAAACAGTTGTGAGACCCCGCTTTCCTTTAAACGAGATGACTCATGAAACGTGATCTGTTGACCCCTGCCCACGGCGCCAGCGCGCTCAAGGCACTGGCCCTCGCCGCCCTTATGACCGGTCTGCTGCCGAGCGCCGCGCAGGCCGCGACACCGCCCGCCGCAGGCAAAGTATTCAAGGACTGCAAAGACTGCCCGGAAATGGTCGTACTGCCTGCCGGCACCTTCACCATGGGCACGCCGGAGGATGAAGTGGGCCGCGAACCCGACGAGGGCCCGATGCACGAAGTGACCTTCGCCAAACCCTTCGCCATGAGCCGCTTCCAGATCACCGCAGGTGAATGGGACAGCTACATTCGCGAGAGCGGTGCGGTGATCGCCAACGGCGACACGCGCCCTGGTCGCGAGTGCATCGCAAGCAAACCGCGCTACCCGCAAACCCCGCGTCAGCCGGCCGTGTGCATGGATTTCCAGGACATCAAGAACTACGTCGCCTGGCTGTCGAAAAAAACCGGGCAGAAATACAGCATGCTCAGCGAAGCCCAGCGCGAATACGGTGCCCGGGCAGGATCCAAAGGACCGTTCCCCTTCCCGTTCGACGAGGGCAAGGGCTACAGCATCGCCAAACACGCCAACACCTACGGCCCGGCGGACGGTTACAGCTTCAGCTCGCCGGTGGGCAGCTACCCGGCCAACGCCTTTGGCCTGTACGACATGCACGGCAATGTCTATGAGTGGGTCGAAGACTGCTATCACCCGGACTACAACGGTGCGCCAACCGATGGCAGCGCGTGGCTTGAACCCAACTGCGAGACCCTGCGCATTCGCGGCAATGACTGGGGTGAGGCGCCGGTATTCTCCCGCTCGGGCAACCGCAACGACATCGATCCGAAAACCCGTGGCGACTGGATCGGTTTCCGTGTCGTGCGTGAGTTGTAATCGGCAGTAACGCTTCTCCCCCTCCCCCGGTCGCCGCCAGTCGGCGACCGTCTAAATTACGCACCTGATCAGACGTTCTACTGGGTATCTGCCTTACGACCCAAGGAACTGTCCTGTCATGACCCAGCCTACGCGCGGTGCAATTCATGAATTGTTCACCCTACTCAAACCTTTTCGGCTCGTCGTCGCACTGTCGGTCATTCTGGGTATGGTCGGTGGCCTGAGTGTCACGGTCCTGCTGGCCACCATCAATAATGCGCTGCACTCCGAATCCGGTCTGACCCAAGGCGTAGTCGCGCTGTTCGGCGGCCTGTGCGTGCTGGCACTGCTCAGCTCGATCTGTTCCGACATCGGCACCAACTATGTCGGCCAGCACATCATCGCCACCCTGCGCAAACAGCTGGGTGAGAAAGTGCTGTCGGCACCGATCGAGCAGATTGAACGCTATCGCAGCCATCGCCTGATTCCGGTGCTGACGCATGACGTTGACACCATCAGCGACTTCGCCTTCGCCTTCGCCCCCCTGGCCATCTCGCTGACCGTCACCCTCGGTTGCATGGGCTACCTGGCGATGCTGTCGTGGCCAATGTTCCTGATCATGGTTGTGGCGATCCTGATCGGCACTGGCATCCAGTACTTCGCCCAGGGTCGCGGGATCAAGGGCTTCTTCGCCGCCCGTGACGCTGAAGACGAACTGCAAAAGCACTACAACGCGATTGCCGAAGGCGCCAAGGAACTGCGCATTCATCGCCCGCGCCGCCAGCGCATGTTCAACAGCGGCATCAAGGGCACTGCCGATTTCATCTGCAAGACCCAGATCAAATCGATCAACACGTTCGTGATTGCCAAGAGTTTCGGCTCGATGCTGTTCTTTGTGGTCATCGGTCTGGCGCTGGCCCTGCAATCGTTCTGGCCCAGCGCTGACAAAACCGTGATGAGCGGTTTTGTTCTGGTGCTGCTGTACATGAAAGGTCCGCTGGAACACCTGGTCGGCACCTTGCCGGTGGTCAGCCGCGCGCAGATCGCCTTCCGCCGCATCGCTGAACTGTCGGCGCAATTCTCCTCGCCCGAGCCGCATCTGCTGCTCAGCGATCAGGGCCAGAAAGCCGAGCCGGTGCAGAGCCTGGAACTCAAAGACGTGCGCTACGCCTTCCCGGCCGTGGGCGAGGCCAACCCGTTCACGCTGGGGCCGGTGAACCTGAAGATCGAACAAGGCGACATCGTCTTCATCGTCGGCGAGAACGGCTGCGGCAAGACCACCCTGATCAAACTGCTGCTGGGTCTGTATCCGCCGCAGCAGGGAGAAATCCGCCTCAACGGCGAATGCGTGACCGCCCTCACCCGCGATGATTACCGCCAGTTGTTCACCACGGTCTTTGCCGACTACTACCTGTTCGATGACGTGGTGCAAGGCGATACGCACATTCCCGACGACGCCAACAAATACCTGCAACGCCTGGAAATCGCCCACAAGGTCAGCGTGCAGGACGGCAGCTTCACCACCACTGACCTGTCCACCGGGCAGCGCAAGCGTCTGGCGCTGGTCAATGCGTGGCTGGAGGAGCGCCCGGTGCTGGTGTTCGACGAATGGGCCGCGGATCAGGACCCGACCTTCCGCCGGATCTTCTACACCGAGCTGCTGCCCGACCTCAAACGACTGGGCAAGACCATCATCGTGATCTCCCACGATGACCGTTATTTCGATGTCGCCGACCAGTTGGTGCGCATGGATGCCGGCAAAGTCAAAACCGCGCTCAACCCGGCCTGATACGCCAACCGCTCAGGGATGAGCTGATCCCGCTTTCGCGCGATAGCAGAGTTCTTCGCGGGTCGCGGGATTTTTTCCGGTTTTTACGCAGTGTTGCGTCTAATTATCATTAACTAATAAAACTGCACTCGCACTTCAGGAGCATCCCGAGCAAATGCAAGCCTTAAAGTTGTCCCGCACCCCTCTGGCCGAGGCCATCTCCCGCCGCAATCCGCGTGGCGCAATGCTGTCAGGTGCTCTGCTGACGCTGATGCTATTGGGCAGCACCCAGGTTCAAGCGACGCCGGTCGACGTCAACATCCCTGCGCAACCGCTGTCCCGGGCACTGCAACAGCTTGGGCAACAAGCCAATCTGCAGATTCTCTACAGCCCGGAATCCCTGGCTGGCCTGAACTCGACCGCGGTATCCGGTCACCTGGAACCGAAACAGGCGCTGGACAACTTGCTGCTGGGGAGCGGCATGACCTATCAACTGACCGGCAACTCGGTTTCGCTGGTGCCGGCCACCGGTGCAGACGCGGGAAACGCGCTGGAGCTGGGCGCGGTATCGATTTCCGGCAAGGCGCCGGGCTCGACCACTGAAGGGTCCGGGCTGTACACCACGTACTCGTCCAGCAGTTCGACGCGCCTGAACCTGACTCCCAAGGAAACCCCGCAGTCCCTGACCGTCATGACCCGTCAGCGCCTGGACGACCAGCACCTGACCAACCTCAGCGATACCCTCGACGCCACTCCGGGCATCATCGTGCTGCGTGACGGTCAGGGCGCCGAGTCCGACGGCTACTTCTCCCGTGGTTTCGAGATCCAGAACTTCGAAATCGACGGCGTGCCGACCGTCAAGCGCATGGACAACTACACCCAGAGCATGGCGATGTACGACCGGGTGGAAGTGGTGCGTGGCGCCACCGGCCTGATCAGCGGCCTGGGCAGCCCTTCGGCCACCATCAACCTGATCCGCAAGCGCCCGACCGCCGAGGCTCAGGCCAGCGTCACCGCCGAGGCCGGCAACTGGGATCGCTACGGCACCGGTTTCGATGTCTCCGGGCCGTTGACCGAAACCGGCAACATCCGTGGCCGTCTGGTCGGCGACTTCAAGACCGAACAGTCCTGGATTGACCGCTACAAGCAGGATTCGCAGCTGATGTATGGCATCACCGAATTCGACCTGAGCGAAGACACCTTGCTGACCATGGGCTTCAGCTACCAGCGCACCGACGTCGATTCGCCAATGCGTTCGGGCCTGCCGACGCGCTTCACCGACGGTTCGCGCACCAACCTCAAGCGTTCCCTGAACTCGGCGCAGACCTGGTCTTACAACGACCACGAACAAACCAGCTTCTTCACCTCGATCGAACAACAGTTCGGCAATGGCTGGAGCGGCAAGGTCGAACTGACTCACTCCGAAAACAAATTCGACGAGGTCTTCAACTACGTCAACGGCACCCTGAACCCAGACGGCAGCGGCACCACCCAACTGCCGGTACGCTTCTCCGGCACCCCGCGCCAGAACAACATCGACGCCTACCTGACCGGCCCGTTCGGCCTGCTGGGACGCGAGCACGAGCTGATTGCCGGTGTGACCCTGTCCAACTACTACGAAAACGTGCCGAGCTACGGTGGCTGGAAAACCGACTACTCCAATTCCCCGGCCGGTGCCATCGACAACCTGCTGAACTGGAACGGCAACTCGGTCAAACCCGAATTCAACGTCACCGGCAAATCCACCGTCGATGAAACGCAATACGCCGCTTACCTGGCCACCCGGCTGCGCGCCACCGATGACCTGAGCATCCTGCTCGGCAGCCGCGTGGTCGACTGGCATCGTGACACCGAAGACAAGCCGTACGGCGCAGCAGAAACCAAGACCAAAGAATCGGAAACCGGTGTCTACATTCCTTACGCGGGTGTGGTCTACGACGTCAACGACACCTGGTCGCTGTATGCCAGCTACACCAAGATCTTCAACCCGCAATCGTCCTGGGTTCGCGACATCAACAACAAGCCTCTGGATCCGATGGAAGGCACCGGCTACGAAGTCGGCGTCAAGGGCAGCCACTTCGATGGCAAGCTGAACTCCAGCTTCGCGCTGTTCAAGATCGAGCAGGACAACCTGGCGATCTGGATCGACACCCCGGGCGGCAACACCTACAAGTCCGAACAGGGCACCACCACCAAAGGTGCTGAATTCACCCTCGATGGCGAACTGGCCGAAGGCTGGCAAGCGTCTGCCGGTTACGCCTATGCCGTCAGCACCGATGCCGATGACAACCGCATCGTCACCACCCTGCCCCGTCACAGCCTCAAGACCTTCACCAGCTATCGCCTGCCGGGCATCCTGGACAAAGTCACCGTCGGCGGCGGCGTGAACTGGCAGAGCAAGACCGGTGCCGACCTGCATACCTTCCAGCAAGGCAGCTACGCCGTCACCAACCTGCTGGCACGCTACGACATCAGCAAAAACCTCAGCGCCTCGGTCAACCTGAACAACGTATTCGACCGCGAATACCTCAGCTACGCCGGCGACCACGGCATGTACGGCGCACCGCGCAACATCATGACCGGCTTCAAGTACACGTTCTGATTTAACCGCTGCAATACAAAAAGCGCCCCGGTCTGACCGTGGCGCTTTTTTTTGGGATGAACGTTTAATGACACAGCAAAGCATGCGGAAGGAAGCCAGGTGTAATTCGAACTACACCAACGGCAGACAAGGTTTCAAACCGGAACAGCCAAGCGCCTGAAACCGGACGTCACGACCGGCCTCTTCGCGAGCAGGCTCGCTCCCACAGGGACGGGTATTGAAGGCCTGATGTGGAATGAAGCGCACATCAGGCCAGGGCGGATCAGACCGTTTCGGGATACATCACGGTGCGCAGCACGCTCACCAGTTCCTGATAGATCGCCTCGACCTCTTCGGTGACCATGCGCATGCGTAAAAAGTCATGCACGTGGCCGCCGAACTCGCGGCATTCGAGCAAGCCGCCCGCCGCCGCCAGACGCTCGGCGTAGGCGCGGCCTTCATCGACCAGCGGATCGAAACCGGCCAGCGCCACGTAGGCCGGGGCTGCGCCCTGGAGGTCGGGGCTCAGCAGTGGCGAGAAGCGCCAGTCGCGGCGATCCTCGATGCTGCGGGCGTAGTGCTGGTAGAACCATTCCAGCGTTTCGCTTTCCAGCAGGTAGCCTTCACCGAGCAAGTCCATCGACTCTCGGCGCTGCGAGGCGTCGGTCACCGGGTAGCAGAGCAATTGCAGGCACGGCTTCAGCGCGCCGGGCGCGCGCGCCTCAAGCGCCAGCACGGTCGCCAGCGTGGCGCCGACGCTGTCGCCGCCAAACACCAGGCGCGACAGATCGAGATCGAATTCGCCGGCCTGTTCGCGCAGCCAATCCAGGGCATCGGCACAATCGTGCAACGCCACCGGGAATTTGTGTTCCGGCGCGCGGCGGTAACCCACCGACAGCACCGCACACGGGGTGTGCGCGCAGAACTCACGGCAAATACCGTCGTGGGAGTCGAGGCTGCCGACGACGAAACCACCGCCGTGCAAAAACAGCAGCACCGGCAAGACACCGTCCTTGTGCAACGGACGGTACAGCCGCAAGGTCAGCTCGGCGCCGTCGCGGGCAAGGTGTCGCACCTCACTCACTTCGACATCCGGCACCTCCCAACGCATCTGTTGCGAGGACTGCTCGAACGCCTCCCGGGCCTGCTCGGGTGTCCCTTGGTGAAACGCAACGTTCCGACTGTCTTCGACCAGATCAAGAAACGCCGCTACTTCCGAATTCAATGACATGCACCCCATCCCGGGCCGATGCGCACAATGCGCACCGGCCCTCTCAAAAAGTTAAAGACCGGCTCAACCCGCCGACTGTTGCAGGCAATGCTCGACCAGCGCTTCCAGCTCGGCCTGATACTGCTGCATCAAGGTCTCGATGGTGCTTGGGCGGAAGCGACGGGTGCTGTACATGCAACGCATCGACAGCTTGCCGTCGAACACCTGACCGACAATTTCCAGCCAGTTGCCGAGGTTGGCATCCAGGCTGTAGACATCGCCGATGTGCTCGTGCGCCGGCATCAACATCGCCTGCTCGTCAAAGGTCTGGTCGAACTGTCCCAGATAGTTGAAGGTCAGCCGCGCCTGGGGCAACGCCGCCAGACGCTGTTGCACCGATGCATCCGCCATGTAGCGCAGCGCGCCGTAGCCGACGCCTTTCTGCGGCACAGCAGCCAACTGCTCGCGGACCGCCAGGATCGAAGCGCCAAAATCCTGCTCCGCCAACGGCGCCAGCCGCACCGGGAACATGGTGGTGAACCAGCCAAGCGTGCGGCTCAGATCCAGACCTTCGACCAGGTCCTCACGACCGTGCCCTTCCAGTTGCACCAGCACCGACTCGGCCTCGCTCCAGCGACACAGCACACGACCGAGGGCGGTCAGCAGCAGATCGTTGATCTGGGTGCCGTACACCGCCGGCGCCTGTTTGAGCAGTTGCCCGGTGCGGGTGGCGTCGAGCCCCATGAACGTTTCTTCGCGAAAACGCACCAGGTTCTTGCCGCGCGGGTTGTCACACGGCAGATCCTTGCCCGGCTGATCCAGTTGTCCGAGCCAGTAATCCAGCTCTTGCCCGACCAGTGCCGGCACCTGCGCCGCCAGGCCATCGGCCCAGGCGCGATAGCTGCTGGTGCGCTGCGCCAGTTGCGGCTCGCGACCCTGGCTGAACGCCTCGTACGCGAGTTGCAGGTCTTGCAGGAACACCCGCCACGACACCGCATCGATTACCAGGTGATGCACCACCAACAGCAAGCGCACCTCGCCGTCCGGCAGATTCACCAGCAGGCCGCGCATCAGTGGCCCTTCGAGCAGGTTGAGGCTGCGCTGGGCTTCATTGACCAGTGCGTCGAGTTGCTCGATGTCGCTGATCTCACGCTGCCACAGCAACGGGTTGTGCCCGGCGATGCACAAGCTGTCCTGCAGCGTTTGATAGTGCTGCAACCAGCGGCCCTGATCCTGATAGAAGCGCAGCCGCAATGAGTCGTGCTGCGCCAGCATCAACCGCAGCGTCTGCTCCAGCGCCGGGGCATCCAGCGCCTGGCGCGAACGCAGCATCATCGCCTGGTTGAAATGATGCGGTTCGCTCATCCCCTCGGCGAAGAACCATTCCTGGATCGGCAACAGACCAAACGCCCCCGCCTGAGCTACATGACTGCTGTCGGCGGTCTGGCTCGAGCGCGCGACCGCTTGCTGGTCGAACAGGTTGCCAATGGTCTGGAAGCGCATCAGGTCGCGCAGCTTGATGTCCAGTTTCAGTTGCGGATGGTTCCGCGCCCGGGAAATCACTTGCAGGCTGAGAATCGAATCACCGCCCAACTCGAAGAAGTTGTCGCTGATGCCGACCTGCTCCACTTGCAGGACATCGGCCCAGATCTCGGCCAGCCACGCTTCCTGCTCGTTGCGCGGCGCCTGATATTGATCGGCGCAAAACTCAGGCTCGGGCAGCGCCTTGCGGTCCAGTTTGCCGTTCGGCGAGATCGGCAGGCGCGCCAGACTCATGATCTGCAGCGGCACCATGTATTCGGGCAACTGTGCGCGCAACAGGGTCTTCAGACGCTCGCCGGCGTTGTCGTCGGTGCTGACCACATAGCCGATCAACTGTTTGCCGGAGACGCCGTCACGGGCGATGACCACGGCATCGGTGACACCGTCCTGAGCGCGCAGGCAGGCTTCGATTTCACCCAGTTCGATGCGGAAACCGCGAATCTTCACCTGATGGTCGGCGCGGCCGACGTAATCGAGGATGCCGTCATGGCGCAGGCGCACCAGGTCGCCGCTGCGGTACAGACGGCTGCCCGGTGCCCCGAACGGATCCGGCACGAAGCGCTCGGCGGTGATGGCCGCACGGCCATGGTAACCACGGGCAACCCCGTAGCCGCCGATATACAACTGGCCGGACAAGTCCTGTGGCAGCGGATTGAGATCGTCGTCCAGTACCCACAGCGAGCGTTGGCCGACCACTCGCCCGATCGGCGCATAGGCGGCAGCGCAGGCTTCATTGTTCGGCGCTTTCCAGAGCATTGGCGTGACCACGGTTTCGGTCGGGCCGTAACCGTTGGTGATGTACTGCGGTTGCAACACGCGGCGCACTTGCGCCAGGGTCTGCTCCGGCACCGCGTCACCCCCAAGGCAGTAAATGCGCACCTTCGGCACGGCCATGCCGCTGGCCTCGACATACTCGGCCACCTGTTTGAGGTAGGCCGGCGGGAAGCAGGCAATATCGATCGAACGGTTGAGCAAGGCGTGGCTGGTCTGCTCCGGTGTCCACAGTTCATGATCGCGCAGCACCAGCGTGCCGCCAAAGGCCAGGGTGGTCAGCCAGCGTTCATGGGCGCCGTCGAACGCGAACGACATGAAGTGCAATTCGCGCGTGCCGGCATCCATCTCGTACAACTCACGGATTGCCTGGCAATGCATGCTCAGCGGTCCGTGGGTCACCGCCACACCTTTGGGCAAACCGGTGGAGCCCGAGGTGTAGATCAGGTAGGCGAGGCTGTCATCACAGGTCTGTACTTGCGGGGCCGTGTCGGGGTACTGATTGCCGTCGAAAAGGTCGAGATCAAGCAATGGCAGGTTCGCCGGCAATGGCAAACGCTGGCTGGCGGCGCCACGGCTGATCATCTGACGCATGCCGGAGTCTTCGATCATGAAAGCCAGGCGATCGGCCGGATAGTCGATGTCCAGCGGCACATAGGCAGCGCCGCTTTTGAACACGGCGAGCAGAGCCACCAGCATGTCGAGCGAACGTTCCAGTGCGACACCGATCAGCACTTCCGGACCGGCATCCGCGGCGATCAAATGATGCGCCAGCTGATTGGCACGGCACTCGAGTTGCGCGTAGCTCAACTGTTCGGCACCACATTCGGCGGCAATGGCCTCAGGGCGTTGCGCGGCAATCATCGCCGGCAACAGCGCGCGCCGATGCACCGCCGCCGGTTCTGCGCCCCACTGCTGCAAGGCCTGCCATTGTGCCGCGGCCAGACGCTGCAGGTTGCCCAGACGCTCCGTCGGCTGCCGCATCATGCTGTGCAGCAACACTTCCATGGTCTGGCGGATCCGCTCGACCGCTTCGACACTGAAACGATCACGCAGGAACAGGTACTCGATGGAGAACTCTTCTCCCAGATGCACCGCCAGGTCCATCGGGAAGTTGGTCACGTCATGGCTCGCCGAGGCGCCGAAGCGCAGGCCGCCCGGTGCCTGTTCCAGACGCTGGTCGATCGGGTAGTTCTCGAACACGATGATGCTGTCGAACAAGGCTTGCCCGCCCTGCCCCGACCAGCGCTGAATATCCGCCAGCGGTGCGTGAGCATGTTCACGCAGATCGAGGTTATAGGCCTGCAGACTGCTCAGCCAGGCATTCAGCGGCTGCGCCGGATCGAGGGTCTGGATCACCGGCAAGGTGTTGATGAACAGCCCCAGCATGTTGCCGGCATTCGGCAACCCTTCCGGGCGCCCGGCCACGGTGGCACCGAATGCCACGCTGTGCTGACCGGTGTAGCGCTGCAACAGCAGCAACCATGCGCCTTGAATCAAGGTGTTGGCGGTAATGCCCTGAGCCCGGCAATGCTGCTGCAACAAGGCGGTCTGCTGTGCATCCCAACGGGTGTACAACGCCTGGTGGCCGTGCTCGGCGGATTCGTGACGCGGGTGCATCGCCTGGCTCAGCGCGGTCGGTTCCACCAGTGTCTGCAAGTGGCCGCGCCAGAACTGCTCGAGTTGCGCCGAATCCTGCTGCTGCAACCACGCGATAAAGTCGCGGTAACGACCGCTCTCGCCCTCGATCTGGCCGGTGGCGTAGTGCTGCAGGACTTCGCCGAACAACTGCGAACTGCTCCAGCCGTCCATCAGGATGTGATGGCTGGTCCAGATCAACTGGTACTTGTCGGCGTCCAGACGAATCAGGCGCGTGCGTTGCAACGGCATGCGATCCAGCTCAAAACCCTGAACCCGCTGCTGGCGGGCGAACTCGGCGAGTTGCGCCTCATCCATCGGCGTGTCCAGCGCTTGCAGGTCAACAATGCCCTGACGGTGGACGACCTGCACCGGTGACGCCTGGCTGTCTTGCCAGTGGAACGACGTGCGCAGGATTTCGTGACGCTGCACCACGCATTCCCACGCGGCACGGAAGCGCTCGATATCGAGGCCTTCGACCGACAGGTTGAGCTGGTTGACGTAAAGATCGTCGCCATCATCGGACAAGGTGTGGAACAACATGCCCTGCTGCATCGGCGACAACGGATAGATGTCTTCGATGTCCGCGACCGGCACCGGCAAACCGTCCAGACGTGCCTGGTCCAGCGCTGCCAGCGGGAAGTCCGACGGCGTCAGGCCGTGGTTGCCCGGGGTCACGCAGTGTTCGATCAGCGCCGTCAGTTCACGCCCGTATTCATCGGCCACGGCCTGCACGGTCGCGCTGTCGAACATTTGCTCGCTGAAGCTCCACGACAGGCTCAGTTCACCGCCATACACCTGACCGTTGACCGACAGCCAGTTGCCCAGCGGGGCCTGTTCGCCGAGGTCACTGCCGGCACTTTCGCCGGCCGGCAGAAACAGCGCGGCTTCGTCGAACTGGCTATCGAACTGGCCAAGGTAGTTGAAGGTGATTTTGGGCACAGGCAGCGCTGCCAGAGCCTGACGCGCCGAGGCATCGCCCAGATAACGCAAGGCGCCAAAACCGATGCCCTTGTCGGGAATCGCACGCAGTTGCTCCTTGATCTGTTTGATCGATTCAGCGAAACCGCTGGCCGGCGTCAGGTGTACCGGGAACACGCTGGTGAACCAGCCGAGGGTGCGGCTCAGATCGATGTCGTCGAACAGGTCTTCACGACCATGACCTTCCAGCTGAATCAGTGCCGAAGCATGCCCGTTCCAGCGACTGATGACCCGCGCCAGTGCGGTCAGCAGCAAGTCGTTGACCTGCGTGCGATAAGCCGCCGGGGCCTGTTGCAACAATTGTCGGGTCAGCTCCGGCGCAAGGCGCGTCTGCACACTTTGCGCGTAGCGGTTTTCCAGGCTGCCGTCCGGACGTTCGCACGGCAAAGTGGCGGTCGCCCCGCGCAAGTGCTCACGCCAGAAGGCCTGCTCGTCATCGAGGGTGGCGGTGTGTGCCTGCAAGCGTTCGGCCCAGGCTTTGAAGGCGCTGGTCTTGGCCGGCAACGCGACCTCGCGCCCGGCCTGGATCTGGCTGAACGCGGTTTGCAGATCTTCCAGCAGGATCCGCCACGAGACACCATCGACCACCAGGTGATGCACCACCAGCATCAAGCGCTGAGTGTGATCCGGCAGATCGAACAACACACCGCGCAGCAGCGGCCCGTCGAGCAGATCGAGACTGCCCTGGGCCTGCTGACAGATCCCTTCGATGTCAGCCGAATCCGTCAGCGTGCGCTGCCAGAGCAGTTCCTGCACAGGCTCGAGCGGGCGGTGCGTGGCGGTCCAGCCTTCAGTCGTTTCAATGAACGACAGGCGCAAGGCATCGTGATGCGCAACCAGTGCCTGAAGCACCTGCGCGACGGTCCCGGCATGCAGAGTCATCGCCGGTTTGAGCAGCAGCGACTGGTTCCAGTGATGCCGCTCGGGGATCTCGCTGGCGAAGAACCATTGCTGGAACGGCAACAACGGCGTCGCCCCGCTGACCGGCCCCTGATCGATGCTCAGCACCGTGCCGCCCGATTGTGCGACCGCCGCCAGTGCCTGCACGGTCTGGTGCTGGAACAGATCCTTGGGCGTGAACTGGATACCGGCCTGCCGCGCACGGCCGACCACTTGAATCGAGATGATCGAATCACCACCCAGTTCGAAGAAGTTGTCCGTAGCGCTGACCCGCTCAAGGCGCAGGACATCGGCCCAGATCGTGGCGATGCGTTGCTCCATGTCATTGCGCGGCGCCACGTAGCTGTTCTGCATCAGGCTGGCGTCCGGTGCCGGCAGCGCCTTGCGGTCCAGTTTGCCGTTCGGGGTCACCGGCAGGTTCGCCAGCACCATCAAGTGCGCCGGCACCATGTGCGCCGGCAGACTCTCCTTGAGGGCGTCGCGCACGCTGTCGCGCCATTCGCCCAGTTGTGCCTCCTCCACCGGCTGCGTCGGTACCAGATAGGCCACCAGTTGCTTGCCGCTCGGCCCGGCGTGCGCCAGCACCACGGCTTCACGCACCCGGCTCAACTCCAGCAGGCGCGCTTCGATTTCGCCCAATTCGATGCGGAAACCACGGATTTTCACCTGATTGTCGACGCGGCCCTGATAGTCGAACACGCCATCGGCGCGTTCACGCACCAGGTCTCCGCTGCGGTACAGACGACTGCCCGGCGCCCCGAACGGATCGGGTACGAAGCGTTCAGCGGTCATCGCCGGGCGATCCAGATAACCCCGGGCCAGTCCGGTGCCGCCCAGATACAACTCGCCCATCACGCCCTGTGGCAATGCGTTGAGGTCAGCGCTGAGCACGCAGGTGCTGCGGTCGCCGATCCGCGTACCGATCGGTGCATAGGCCGCGCCACACTCGTCGTGGCGCCCGGCCTTCCAGATCAACGGGGTGACCACGGTTTCGGTCGGCCCGTAACCGTTGATGATGTGCTGTGGCGCCAGCGCCGCACGCGCCCGTTCGAAACTGTCGTTGGGCACGGCATCGCCGCCGAAACAGTAGATGCGCACCGCTGGCGGCTGGCCGACCTGTTCGGCGTGCTCGGCCAATTGCTGCAAGTACACCGGCGGGAACGCCGCCACCGTCACGCCGTGCTGTTGCATGGCGGCATAGGTCTGCTCCGGACTCCACAGACTGTCATCGCGCAGCAACAGCCGCGAGCCATGGGTCAGCGGGGTCAACCAGCGTTCATGAGCGCCGTCGAAAGCGAACGACATGAAGTGCAGCTCGCAATCGTCCGGGGTCATTTCATAGCGCTGGCCGATCGCCTGGCAATGCATCGCCAGCGGTCCGTGTTCCACGCATACACCCTTGGGCTGGCCGGTGGAACCGGAGGTGTAAATCACGTAAGCAAGGTTTTGCGGGTGCACCTCGACCTGCGGCGCCACGTCTGGCCACTCGGCGGTCGGCAACGTGTCCAGATCCAGTGCGCGCAAACCGGTGCTCAGCGGCAACCGCGGGCGCAGTTGCGAATCGCTGAGCAACAGCGCGATGCCCGAATCTTCGATCAGATAGGCCAGGCGCTCGCGCGGATAACCGGCATCCAGTGGCACATAGGCGCCGCCGGCCTTGAGCACCGCGAGCAACGCCACCAGCATCGATGGGCTGCGCGGCAGGGCGACGCCGACACGCACTTCCGGCCCGACGCCTTCATGGATCAGCACATGCGCGAGGCGGTTGGCCCGGCTTTCAAGCTCGGCGAAAGTCAACGCCTGATCGCCACAACGCACGGCTTCCCGTTGCGCCTGCTGCGCCGCGATCACCGCGATGCGCTGATGCACCAGCAACGGATCCGTGCACGGTTGCGCACGATTGCTGTCCTGCAGACGGCGCTGTTCTTCACCGCTGAGCAGGGTCAACGCGCCGAGACGCGCATTCGCCGACTGCACGAACTGCTCCAGCAACGAAGCCAGTTGCGCGTGCAAACGCACAATCGCCTGCGCGCTGAAACAGGCGGCGGCAAAGCTGTAATGCACCGACAGGGTTTCGCCGAGGTTGACCCCGACCGTCAGCGGGAAGTTGGTTTGTTCACGGGTGTCGACCGCGCCGAAATTCAGACCCAGCGACGAGCCTTGCTCCAGCGCTTCGGAGATCGGGTAGTTCTCGAACACCAACAGGTTGTCGAACAGGCCATCGCTGCCCTGCCCCGACCAGCGCTGGATATCGGCCAGTGGCGTGTGTTCGAAATCACGCAGGCCAACGTTGAGTTCCTGCACGGTTTGCAGCCACTGGCTGACCGTCAGTTGCGGCTCTGGACGGGCAATCACCGGCAGGGTGTTGATGAACAGGCCGACCTGCTGCTCGACCCCCGGCAAATTGGCCGGACGCCCCGACACAGTGGCGCCGAAGGCCACGGTCGATTGCCCGGTGTAACGTTGCAACAGCAACAGCCACGCCGCTTGCACCAGGGTGTTGAGGGTGACTTTTTGCTGACGGGCAAACTCGCTCAAGCGCAATGTGCCCGTGGCGTCGATCCACTGCTGATAGTGCCCGGTACCGCCCTCGGCGCTCGTCGACCGATCCGCCAGCCCCTGGGCCAGGCGGGTTGGCTCATCAAATTGAGCCAGACGCTCGAGCCAGAATTGCTCGCTGAGCTGACTGTCCTGACGCTGCAGCCAGGCGATGTAATCGCTGTAGCGGCCAATGGGCGCTGCAGGCACCTGCCCGGCATAGCGTTGCAGCACTTCACCGAGTAACTGCGAGTTGCTCCAGCCGTCGAGCAAAATGTGGTGGCTGGTGTAGAGCAGTTCGTGGCGGTCTTGCGCGGTGCGCACCACCACCAGGCGCAACAGTGGCACCTCGTTCAGATCGAACGGACGGTTGCGCTCGGCCTCGGCCAGCGCATCCAGCGCTTCGCCCGGTTGGCCGCGCCAATCGTGAACGGTGAACGGCAGCGTGGCCGAGCGTTCGACGATTTGCAGCGGCTGAGCCTGCGCCCCGCCCCAGACAAACCGCGTGCGCAGAATGTCATGGGCCTCCAGCGCCGCTTGCCAGGCCTGACGGAAACGCTCGACATCAAGCCCTTCCACCGACACCCGCATCTGGTTGATGTAATCGCCCGAACCCTGTTCGTACAGGGTGTGGAACAGCATGCCCTGTTGCATCGGCGACAGCGGATAGATGTTGTTCACCGATGGCGGATCGGTGATCAGCGTATCGAGCTGCGCCTGAGTCAGGTCAGCCAGCGGGAAGTCCGACGGCGTCACACCGCGGTTGTGCGCCTCACAGCAATGGGCGATCAGCGCATTGAGCTCTTGTGCATAGTCGTCAGCCAGACGCTGGATCGTCGCCTGATTGAACATTTCGTGGCTGAACGACCAGCTGAGGCTGAGCTCACCGCCATAGACCTTGCCGTTGATGTCCAGCCAGTTGGCCAACGGTGCCAGCGAACTCTGCTCGCGGCCGGTGCTTTCACTGGCGGGCACGAACAGCGCGGCCTCGTCGAACTGGCTGTCGAACTGCCCCAGATAGTTGAAGGTAATGCGCGGCACCGGCTGCGCGGCGAGCGTCTGCCGCGCGTGTTCGTCGCCCAGGTAACGCAGGGCACCAAAACCCAGGCCCTTGTTCGGTACGCCACGCAGCTGTTCCTTGACCGCCTTCAGCGAGTCGGCCAGGCCCATGGCCGGGGTCAGACGCACCGGGAACAGGCTGGTGAACCAACCCACGGTGCGGCTCAGGTCGATGTCGTCGAACAGCGCTTCACGGCCATGACCTTCGAGCTGGATCAGGGTCGAGGCCTGACCGGTCCAGCGGCAGATCACTCGCGCCAGCGCCGTCAGCAGCAGATCGTTGATCTGCGTGCGATAGGCGGCGGGCGCCTGCTGCAACAGTTGGCGGGTCTGATCCGCATTCAGGCGGGTTTCCACGCTCACCGCGTGACGGTTCTGCAAGCTTGCCGCAGGGTTGTCACAAGGCAGATCGGCGGGCGCTTCGCCCAACTGGCCGGCCCACCACGTCAGTTCCTGTTGCAGCTCACCACCGGCGAACGCTTGCAGGCGTTGCGCCCAGTCCTTGAACGGGCTGGTCTTGGCCGGCAGTTTGACTGTCTGGCCGTTCTGCAGCTGCTCGCAAGCGTTCTGCAAATCTTCCAGCAACACGCGCCAGGACACACCGTCGACCACCAGGTGATGGATCGCCAGCAACAGGCGCTGGCTGCCATCGGCCACATTCAGCAGCACGGCGCGCAACAGCGGGCCGTCTTGCAGATCGAGGCTGCCTTGCGCGGCGTCGCACACCGCTTCGATTTCGTCGGCGTGCTGCACGCTCGCCTGTTGCAGCAACGGCCGGTTATCCGGCGCGCGGTGCGTGGCCGTCCAGCCTTCGGCACCTTCGCTGAAGCTCAGGCGCAAGACGTCGTGATGCGCAACCAGTGCCTGCAAGGCGTGCTCGAGGACATCGGCGTCGACCGCTTGCGAAGGTTTCAGCAGCAACGACTGGTTCCAGCGCTGACGCTCGGGAATCGCCAGCTCGAAGAATCGTTGCTGGAACGGCAGCAACGGCGTGCTGCCGGTGACGGCGCCCTGCTCGATGCCGAACGCCGCGTCGCCACGCTGGGCGACCCGGGCCAGACCTTGCACGGTCTGGTACTGGAACAAATCCTTGGGGGTGATACGCAGGCCGGCCTGACGTGCACGGCTGACCACCTGGATAGAGATGATCGAGTCGCCGCCAAGGGCAAAGAAGTTATCCGTGACGCCCACCTGTTCCAGCCCGAGCACGGCCTGCCAGATCTCGCACAATTGCCGTTCGTTGTCGTTACCCGGCGCCAGATAGGTGTGCTGCTCCAGCACTGCGTCAGGTTTGGGCAGCGCCTTGCGATCAAGCTTGCCGTTGGGGGTCAGCGGCAGTTTTTCGAGGAACAGCCAATGCGCCGGCACCATGTATTCGGGCAGGTGCTCGCGCAGAGCGGTCTTGAGCACTTCGCGCAGCCGCGCTTGTTCTTCGGCGTTACCCAGGGCAGCGCTCGGCACGATGTAGGCGACCAGTTGCTGACCGCTCGCGCCTTCCTGCGCCAGCACCGCCAGCTCGCGCACCGAGTCTTGTTGCAGCAGGCGTGCCTCGATCTCACCCAGCTCGATGCGGAAACCACGCACCTTGACCTGATGGTCGATACGCCCGACGTATTGCAGGTTGCCGTCAGGCTGATAACGCGTCAGGTCACCGGTACGGTAGAAACGCTCGCCCGGAGCGCCGAACGGGTTCGGCAGATACTTTTCTGCGGTCAACGCCGGCCGGGCCAGATAACCGCGGGTGATGCCGGCACCGGCCAGGTACAGTTCGGCAGCGACGCCTTGCGGCACCGGTTGCAACTCGCCATCGAGGACATAGCTGGCGGTGTGTTTCAGCGGCCGGCCGATGCTCGGCTGGCCACCCGCCGTGCGCCGTGTCCAGGTTGAATAGGTGGTGTCTTCCGACGGGCCGTACAGGTCGAAAACATGCTCGACCGTCGGTTGCGCATACAAGGTGTCGACCAGCGACTGCTTGAGCGGCTCACCGGCCAGATTGATGATGCGCACGCTCGGCGGGATCTCGCCGCTGCGTTGCAGGGCGGCAATCGCCGACGGCACGGTGTTGATCAGGCGCACCTGATCGCGGGCCGGCAACTGCGGCAACTCCAGCGCATTGCGAGCGATGATCAGCGAACCACCGTTGGCCAGAGTGACAAACAGCTCCCACACCGACAGGTCGAAACACACCGACGTCGAGGCCAGCACGCCTTGAATATCGTCGCGGCTGTACACCGATTGCGACCAGTCGATCAGCGCCAGCACGTTGCGATGGGCAATCGCCACGCCTTTCGGTTTGCCGGTCGAACCGGAGGTGTAAATCACATACGCCAGGTTGTCGGCCGACACCCGCGTTTGCGGCGCATGCGCCGGATACGCGGCGAAATCCTCGGCGGCGTTGTCCATCAGCAGCACGTCGGTGTCCGCCGCTGTCGCCAGACTGGCGGCGACGTCCCGTTCGGTCAGCAGGCACAGCGCCCGGCTGTCTTCGAGCATGTAGGCAACGCGGTCGGCCGGGTAATCCGGGTCGAGCGGCACGTACACGCCCCCGGCCTTGAGCACGGCCAGCAGCGCGACCAGCAGATTCTCCGAACGCTGCATCGCCACGCCGACGCGCACCTCCGGACCGACGCCTCGCTCGATCAACGCATGCGCCAACGGGTTGGCCCGTGCTTCAAGCTCGGCATAGGTCAGATGCCACTCGGCGAACGTCACCGCGCGTGCATCCGGGGTCTGCGCGGCCTGCCGGGCGATCAACTGATGAATGCACAGGTCGCTGGCAAACGGTGCGTCAACAGGGTTCCAGTCGTGCAGCAATACCTGCCGCTCACTGGCATCGAGCAACGGCAATTCGCCGACACGTTGTTGCGCATCGCTGACGATGCCCTTGAGCAACGCCTGCAAATGCCTGCCCATACGCTCGATGGAGGTGGCTTCGAACAGGTCCGTGGCGTAGATCAGCGAGGCCCACACGCCCTCCGGCGATTCGTGGGTTTCCAGGGTCAGGTCGAACTGCGCCGTGAGGCTGTCCCAGTTCACGCTTTCAACCGCCAGCCCCGGCAACTGCATGGCCTGCCGGGCCTGCCGCGCGCCACTCTGATGGTTGAACATCACCTGGAACAACGGGCTGCGGCTCAGGCTGCGTTCCGGCGCCAGGGCTTCGACCAATTGCTCGAACGGCAGATCCTGATGCGCCTGCGCGCCCAGCGCCGATTGCCTGGCCTGGGCCAGCAAGGCGCTGAACGTCATGCTGCTGTCGAGGGTGGCGCGCAAAACCTGGGTGTTGACGAAAAAGCCGATCAGCCCTTCGGTTTCTGCGCGGTTGCGGTTGGCAATCGGCACGCCGATGCGAATGTCGTCCTGACCGCTGTAGCGATGCAGCAAGGTCTGGAACACGGCCAGCAACAGCATGAACATTGTCACGCCTTCACGGCGCGCAAGGTCCTGCAGGTCTTTGCTCAACGCCGCGTCCAGCTGCATGTCCAGACGTGCACCGCGATAGCTTTGCACCAGCGGGCGCGGATGATCGGCCGGCAGTTCCAGCACGCCCGGATCCGAGCCCAGATGTTCGACCCAATAGCTCAATTGCCGCTCGCGCTCACCGGCGTCCATCCAGCTGCGTTGCCACTGGGCGAAATCGGCGTACTGGATCGGCAACGGTGCCAGCGTGGCCGGTGCGCCCTGACTGAACCCGGCATAGAGTTCGATCAGTTCGCCGACCATCACTTGCATCGACCAGCCATCGGAAATGATGTGATGTTGCACCATCACCAGAACGTGATCGTCCGGTGCCAGCCGCAGCAGGCAGACCCGCAGCAAGGTGTCCTGTTCCAGATCGAACGGGCGGGCAATCTCGGCTTCGATGGCCGCGCGCAAACGCGGCTCATCGACTTCGCCCTCCAGCTCGCGAACCTCGATCTGCAAGGCAAACGGTGCCTTGATCAGCTGAATGGCCCTGTCCTGATCACCTCGGGCAAAGCCGGTGCGCAGACTTTCGTGACGCTCGATCAGCGTATCGAAACTGCGCTGCAGCACCGCCATGTCCAGGGCGCCGCGCAAGCGCAACGCCGTGGGAATGTGGTACGCCGCGCTGTCCGGCTCCATCTGCCAGAGAAACCACTGCCGCTCCTGGGCATAAGACAAAAGCAGCGGTTCACCTTCGGCGCGCCGGAAAATCGGCGCGATGCCATAAAGGTTAATGCCCTGTTTGCCCAGTAGAATCGCCAGCGCCTTGCGTTTCTCGGGAGAAAGCGCGCCTACCGATTCAATCAACTGCTGCATGCCGTGGTCCTCTCAGGAAATCAGTTTTTCAAGTTCATCTGCTGATAAACGATTGAGAGCCTCCAAGGATTTAGCCAAAACATCATGAACGGGCTGCAAATCGGGTTGCAGGGCTTGTACGGCTTCGCTGAAAGCCGCCAGGTCGGCACTGGCGAACAGGCTGGCCAACGGCACTTCGAAGCCCAGCAACTCACGCAGACGCAGGGCCACCTGCGTGGCCAGCAGCGAATGACCGCCGAGCTCGAAGAAATTGTCTGTCAGGCCGACCCGCTCCAGTTTCAGGACATCGGCCCAGACCCCGGCGACCTGCCGTTGCAGTTCAGTTTCAGGCGCCACATAGCTGTGTTGCAGCAGGCTGGCGTCCGGTTGTGGCAGGGCCTTGCGATCAAGCTTGCCGTTGGCGGTCAGCGGCAGGCTGTCGAGGAGCAACAGGTGCGCCGGCACCATGTAATCCGGCAAGTTGTGCTTGAGCGCCTGGCGCAGGCGTTCACGCCACTGGCCCTGCTGGTCGAGCTCGACCGACTGATCGGCCACCAGATACGCAACCAGTTGCACGCCGCCGGCGCCTGGCTGATCCAGCACCACGGCCTGACGGATTTGCGGCAGCGCCAACAGTTGCGCCTCGATTTCACCCAGCTCGATACGGAAGCCACGGATCTTCACCTGATGGTCGATACGCCCGGCGTACTCGATCCGGCCATCGGCGCGATAGCGCGCCAGGTCACCGGTGCGGTACAGCCGCGCACCGTCGCCAGCGAACGGGTTCGGCACGAAACGCAAGGCGCTGAGGTCGGCACGCTTGAGATAACCGCGTGCCAACCCGGCACCGCTGACGTGCAACTCGCCGATGCAGCCCTTGGCCACCGGTTTCAGGTCGGCGTCGAGCACGTACCAGCCCAGATCCGGGATCGGCTCACCCAACGGGCTGCCGGCATCCAGTTCGAGATCGGCCAGGGTCAGCGGACGGTAAGTCACATGAACCGTGGTTTCGGTGATGCCGTACATGTTGATCAGCTGTGGCGCGGCATCGCCGAAGCGTTCGAACCATGGACGCAGGCTGCGCACTTCCAGCGCTTCACCGCCAAACACGACGTAACGCAACGACAGTTGCGGAACCTGCGGCGCATCGCAAGCGACTTGCATCAGTTGCTTGAATGCCGACGGCGTCTGGTTGAGCACGGTGATGCGCTCACGGCACAGCAGCGCATGAAACTCCTGCGGCGAGCGGCTAACGCTGTGCGGCACGATCACCAGACGCCCGCCATGCAACAGTGCGCCGAAGATTTCCCAGACCGAAAAGTCAAACGCGTACGAGTGGAACAGCGTCCAGCGATCCTCGGCACCGAAGTTGAACCAGGGCTGCGTGGCCTCGAACAGACGCAGCACGTTGTCGTGAGCCAGCAGCGTACCTTTCGGCTTGCCGGTGGAGCCCGAGGTATAGATCACGTAAGCGAGGCTGGCACTGTCGGCCCAGACCTGCGGATCGGTTGCCAATTGATCCTGCCAGCGGCTGTCATCACCCAGCAGCAGGGTTTCGACGCGCTCGGCAATCTCCAGATGATCGAGCACACCCGGCTGCATCAGCAGCAAGGCAATGCCGCTGTCTTCGATCATGTATTGCAGGCGCTCGGCCGGATACTGCGGATCCAACGGCAGGTAAGCCCCGCCAGCCTTGAGGATGGCGACCAGGCCGACGATCATTTCGATCGAACGCTCGGCCGCCAGCCCCACCAGCACATCGGCCCCGACGCCCCGCGCGATCAGAGCATGGGCCAGGCGGTTGGCGCGGGCGTTGAGTTCGCCGTAGCTCAATTGCTCCTCGCCCAGGCTCACGGCAATCGCCTGCGGCGCCCGCCGCACTTGCGCTTCGATCAGCTGTGGCAAGGTGCGGGTTTGCGCAAAGGTGGCCGGCGCGCGGTTCCAGTCGTGCAACATCGCCTGTTGTTGTGCGTCTTCGAACAGGCTCAGATCGGCCAGCAGACGTTGCGCGGGCGAGTCGGCCATTTGCTGCAACAGGTGCTGCAGGTGACCCGCGATCTGCTCGATCTGCGCTGCGCTGAAATGCTGACGGGCATAGGCGAACTGCAACGACAGGCTGTCGCTCAGGTCCACCAGCACCGTCAACGGCAGGTTGGTCTGCTCCTGGCTGCGCGCCTGGTCGAAACGCAAGCCTTGCGGCGCACCGTTGTTCAGCGCCTCCGACACCGGGTAGTTCTCGAACACCAGCAGGCTGTCGAACAAGCCTTCACCGCGTTGCCCGGACCAGCGCTGAATGTCCGCCAGTGGCGTGTATTCGAATTCGCGCATGGCCAGGTTCAGCGCCTGCACGGTTTGCAGCCACTCACCGAGGGATTGCTCGACACGCGGGGTGGCGATCACCGGCAACGTGTTGATGAACAGACCGATCTGTTGCTCGACACCTGGCAACTCGGCCGGACGCCCGGCGACCGTAGCGCCGAACGCCACGGTCAGTTGCCCGGTGTAACGCTGCAACAGCAACAGCCAGGCGGCCTGCACCACGGTGTTGAGGGTGACCTTGTGCTGACGGGCGAACGCCCCCAGACGTTGAGTCTGCTCACGGTCCAGCCAATGGGTCTGCTGGTCGTAACCGCTCTGGCCGGCAGTCGCCAGTGTATCGAGGCAACTGCGGGCCAGATGGGTCGGCTCGTCCAGGTCGGCCAGACGCTCCGTCCAGAAACGCTCGCTGGCCTGACCGTCCTGACGCTGCAGCCAGCCGATGTAATCGCCATAACGGCCCACCGGCGCGGCCGGGGTTTCACCGGCGTAGCGTTGCATCACTTCGCCGAGCAACTGCGAGTTGCTCCAGCCGTCCATGAGAATGTGATGGCTGGTGTAGATCATCTCGAAGCGGTCATCGCCGGTGCGGACCAGCACCAGGCGCAGCAAGGGCGCCTGCAGCAGGTCGAAGCCTTGTTGCAGTTGCTCCTGCGCCAGCCCGTCGAGCGCTCCCGCCAGTTCAGGCCGACCGCGCCAGTCATGCAGGCTGAACGGCAATTGGGCACGACGCTGGACGATTTGCAGCGGCTGCTCCTGCTCGGAGATCCACACGAAGCGCGTGCGCAGAATCGCATGCCGATCGACGGCGCCCTGCCAGGCCTGACGCAAACGCTCGGGATCAAGGCCTTCGACGCTGACGCGCATCTGGTTGATGTAATCCCCCGAACCCTGCTCGTACAGGCTGTGGAACAACATGCCCTGTTGCATCGGCGACAGTGGGTAGATGTCTTCGACCTCGGCACCGGCGTGCGGCAAGGCATCGAGCTGTTGCTGGTTGAGCGGCGCCAACGGGAAGTCCGACGGCGTGACGCCGGCATTGCGTGCAGCGCAGCAATGCTCGATCAGCGCCGCCAGTTCGCTCGCGTACTCATCCGCCAGACGTTGAATGGTCGCTTCATCGAACATCTCGCGGCTGAACGTCCAGCCCAGACTCAGCTCGCCACCGTAGACCTGACCATTGAGCTCCAGCCAGTTGCCCAGCGGCGCCAACGGACTTTGTTCGTCCCCGGCCTTTTCGCTGGCCGGGGCGAACAGTGTGCCGTCATCGAACTGGCTGTCGAATTGCCCGAGGTAGTTGAACGTGATGCGCGGTGTCGGCAGCGCCGCCAGCTCGCGGCGGGTCGCTTCATCACCGAAATAACGCAGCACGCCAAAGCCCAGGCCCTTGCCGGGAATCGCCCGCAACTGCTCCTTGATCTGCTTGATTGAACCGTCGAACGACGCGGTCGGGGTCAGGCGCACCGGGAACAGACTGGTGAACCAGCCGACGCTGCGACTCAGGTCAAGGTCGTCAAACAGGTCTTCACGACCGTGCCCTTCCAGCTGAATCAGGGTCGAAGCCTGCCCCGTCCAGCGGCAGATGACCCGAGCCAGCGCGGTCATCAGCAAATCATTGACCTGAGTGCGATACGCCGCCGGCGCCTGTTGCAGCAGTTGTCGGGTCAGCGCTTGATCGAGGCGCGTCTGTACGGTGTGCGCATCGCGGTTTTGCAGACGGGCCTGCGGATTGATGCACGGCAGGTCGACGGGTGCATCAGCCAGTTGTGCGCGCCACAGATCGAGTTCACCCGCCAGTTGCGGCGCGTGCTGTTGCAAGCGTTCGGCCCAGTGCTTGAAGGCGCTGGTCCTGGCCGGCAGGCGCAGGGGTTTGCCATCGATGCGCTGTTGATAAGCGCTTTGCAAATCTTCCAGCAGAATCCGCCAGGACACCCCGTCCACCACCAGGTGGTGCACCGCCAGCAACAAGCGTTGTGAACCATCGGCCAGGCTCACCAGCAAGCCACGCAACAGCGGACCTTGAGCCAGGTCGAAGCTGCGCTGCGCCGCAAG
Organism: Pseudomonas sp. B26(2017); assembly: GCF_002113045.1. Taxonomy (NCBI): domain Bacteria; kingdom Pseudomonadati; phylum Pseudomonadota; class Gammaproteobacteria; order Pseudomonadales; family Pseudomonadaceae; genus Pseudomonas; species Pseudomonas sp. B26(2017). Next base: position 65,069 of record NZ_NEJJ01000015.1, read on the forward strand.
GCAGGCGTCCTGCAACTGTTGTTCATCGCTGACCGAAGCCTGCATCAACAGCGCGTGCCTGACGGTTGTTGCGTGGTGATTTGCGCTCCAGCCGTCGCTCGTTTCAGTGAACGACAGACGCAAGGCATCGTGATGCGCAACCAACGCCTGCAAGGCTTGTTCAAGTGCATCGGCCTCAATGCAGATCGCCGGCTTGAGCATCACCGACTGGTTCCAGTGATGACGCTCGGCAATGTCCGTCGCGAAGAACCACTGCTGGAACGGCAGCAACGGTGTGGCACCGCTGACCGGGCCCTGGTCGATCGGCCCCGCACCATCGCCCAGCGTCGCGACGCCTGCCAGTGCCTGGACGGTCTGATACTGGAACAAGTCCTTGGGGGTAAAGCGGATACCGGCCTGACGGGCACGGGCCACCACTTGAATCGAAATGATCGAATCGCCGCCCAGTTCAAAGAAGTTATCGCCCAGCCCTACTCGCGGCAGCTTCAGCACATCAGCCCACACCGCCGCGATGCGTTGCTCCAGCTCATTGCGCGGCGCGATGTATTCGGCCTTGCCGGCGCCCAATTCGGGTTTCGGCAGCGCCTTGCGATCCAGCTTGCCGTTGGGGCTCAACGGCATCTGCGCAAGATTCAGCCACTGATTGGGCACCATGTACTCCGGCAGTCCGGCGTGCAGGTGGCGCATCAGGCTGTCGCGCCAGTCTGCGCTCTCTTCGTTCAACACCACGTAAGCGGTCAGCAGCTTGCCGTCGATCACCAGCACCGCCGCCTCACGGACGTTGCCATGCTCCAGCAGACGCGCTTCGATTTCACCGAGTTCGATACGCAAGCCGCGCAGCTTGACCTGATGGTCGATCCGGCCGGCGTATTCGATCACGCCGTCGGCGCGGTAGCGCGCCAGGTCTCCGGTGCGGTAGATCCGCTCGCCATCGCCATAGGGGCTGACGGCAAAACGTTCGGCGGTCAGCGCCGGACGCTGGTGGTAACCGCGTGCCAGGCCGACGCCCGCCAGGTACAACTCGCCGAGCACACCGGTCGGCACCGGCTCGAGGTTGTTGTCAAGGATGTAGCAGCCGAGGTTGGCAATCGGCTGTCCGATCGGCACGCTGTCGCGGCCCTCCTCCACACACGTCCAGTGCGTGACGTCGATAGCGGCCTCCGTCGGGCCGTAAAGGTTGTAAAGCCCGGCCGCCGGCAGTTTGGCGAAGACTTGCTGTTGCGCGTCCGCCGGCAGCGCTTCGCCACTGCACACGATGCGTTGCAGGCGGGTGCACGTGGCGACGTCGGCGTCCTGCAGGAAGGCTTGCAACATCGACGGCACAAAGTGCAGCGTGGTGATGTGTTCGCGGTTGATCAACGCCACCAGTCTTGCCGGATCGCGGTGATCGCCCGGCGCTGCGACGACCAGCCGTGCGCCGGTCATCAATGGCCAGAAGAACTCCCACACCGAAACGTCAAAGCTGAACGGCGTCTTCTGCAGCACGCTGTCGCCCGCGCCGATCTCATAGGCCTGTTGCATCCAGCACAGACGGTTGGTCAGGGCGACATGACGGTTGCCGGCACCTTTCGGTTTGCCGGTGGAACCGGAGGTGTAGATCACGTAGGCGAGGTTTTCACCGGTGACCGCCACGGGCGGATTGTCGCTGGCGAAGCCCTCAAGCGATTCCTCGAGCAACAGGGTTTGCACCTGCCCGCTCAATGGCAAGGCATCGAGCAGATGCGCCTGAGTCAGCAGCAGCTGCACGCCGCTGTCTTCGATCATGTAGGCCAGGCGATCCTGCGGGTATTCCGGGTCGAGCGGCACGTAGGCGCCCCCGGCCTTGAGCACGGCCAACAGACCGACGACCATTTCGATAGAACGTTCGGCAGCGATGCCGACCAGGCTTTCAGGCCTGACACCCTGCGCCATCAGCTTGTGCGCCAGGCGGTTGGCGCGGGCATTGAGCTGCGCGTAGCTCAGGCATTCGTCGGCGAACTTCAGCGCCGGGGCGCCCGGGGTGCGCAGCACTTGCGCTTCGATCAACTGCTGCACGCTCAGGTGTAGCGGGTATTCGGTGGCAGTGGCGTTCCAGTCTTCAAGGATCTGCTGACGCTCTTGCGCGGCGAGCATCGGCAACGCGGCGATCGCTTGCTGCGGCTCAGCGACAATCGCCCGCAACAATGCCTGCCAATGTTCGAACAGGCGCGCAATGGTCGACGCTTCGAACAAGTCGCTGGCGTAGGTCAGGCTGACCATCAGCCCGGCGGCGGTTTCCGTGGTGTCCAGGGTCAGGTCGAATTGCGCGGTGGCGCTGTTCCACGGCAGGCCTTCGATGCGCAAATCCGCCACATCGGTGACCGGCGCCGCATCGCGCTGGTGGTTGAACAGTACCTGGAACAACGGGCTGTGGCTGAGGCTGCGCTCTGGCGCCAGCGCTTCCACCAATTGCTCGAACGGCAGATCCTGATGCGCCTGGGCGCCCATTGCAGCCTGCCGTGTCTGCGCCAGCAGATCACGGAAACTCAGGTCGCCGGCAAACTGTGCACGCATCACCTGGGTGTTGACGAAGAAGCCGATCAGGCCCTCGGTTTCGGCGCGGTTGCGGTTGGCAATCGGCACGCCGACGCGGATATCGTCCTGACCGCTGTAGCGGTGCAACAGGGTCTGGAACGAGGCCAGCAGGAGCATGAACATCGTCACGCCCTCACGTCGCGCAAACTCCTGCAATTGCGCGCTCAACGCGGGCTCCAATGGTGCATCCAGTCGCGCGCCGCGATAGCTCTGCACCGCCGGACGCGAATGATCGAGCGGCAGCTCCAGCACCGGTTGTTCGCCGCCCAGTTGGCCCACCCAATAATCGAGCTGACGCTGACGCTCGCCCGCCTCCATCCACTGCCGTTGCCACTGCGCGAAATCGGCGTATTGCAGCGCCAGCGCGGGCAGTTCGAGCGGTTGGCCGGCGCGTTGTGCGGCATACATCGCCATCAGTTCGCGCACCATCACTTGCATCGACCAGCCGTCAGAAACGATGTGGTGCTGAGTGATCACCAGCACGTGATCATCCGCCGCCAGACGCAGCAGGCTGACGCGCAGCAGCGGCCCGTTCAGCAGATCGAACGGCCGGCGAATCTGCGCCTGCACCCAGTTCGAAAGAGTGTCCTCGGCGTCGAGGCTGTGCTGTTCAATCGTCAGTTGGCCCTGCGCATGAATCACCTGCACAGTGCGCTCGTCGTCCTGACGGAACGTGGTGCGCAACGGCTCGTGACGCGCCACCAGTTGATTGAAGCTGTTCTGCAAGGCGGCGATGTCCAGCGCACCGCGCAAGCGCAGCGCACTTGGCACGTGGTAAGCGGCACTGTCCGGCTCCAGCTGCCAGAGGAACCACTGCCGCTCCTGGGCATAAGACAACGCCAGTGCATCACCGCGTTGCAGCGCCGTCATCGGCACGCTTTCGCTGTGTTGCAAGGTGGCGCAGGCGGCGGCAAAGGCTTGCAGCGTCGGTTGCTCGAACAGGGTGCGCATCGGCACATCAATTTTGAGTGTCTGGCGGACCCGGGAAATCACTTGGGTAGCCAGCAGCGAATGGCCGCCTCGTTCGAAGAAGTGATCGTTGAGCCCCACCGCGCCGGACTCCAGCACGGCTTCCCAGATCTGCGCCAGCTGCACTTGCAGCAAGGTTTGCGGCGCTGCATGAACGCACCGGGCCTGGCTCAGCTCGACTTTTGGCAGCGCGGTGCGATCAAGTTTGCCGTTGTTGTTCAGGGGCAATGCGTCCAGCGCCAGCAGGTGCGCCGGCACCATGTAATCCGGCAGTACCTGTTGCAGCGAAGCCTTGAGCGAGTCCAGCCACTGCGCCTGCGCGGTCGCAGGTTCGGTGCCTGTTTCGGGCACCACGTAAGCCACCAGCTGCGCGCCGCCCGGAAAATCCTGAGCGATCACGGCCCCGGCGCGCACGCCCTCCTGCGCTTGCAGGCAGGCTTCGATTTCACCCATCTCGATGCGCAAGCCACGAATCTTCACCTGGTGGTCGATACGTCCGGCGTACTCCAGATCAGCGTTTTCGTTGTAACGCGCCAGGTCGCCACTGCGATACAGACGCGCCCCGGCCTCGCTGGCAAACGGGTCTGGCAGAAAGCGTTCGGCGGTGAGGGCCGGACGATCGAAATACTGCTGGGCCAGACAGGCGCTCGCGCCGATGCACAACTCGCCCACACCACCGGCCGGCAACAATTGCCCGGCGCTGTCGAGCACGTACAACGCGCGGCCGGAAATGGCCCGGCCAATCGGAATGCCGAAGGTGTCGCTGGCATCGCTCAGGCGGCAGTCGTGAACGCTAGACACCACCGTCGCCTCGGTCGGACCGTAGGTGTTGAGCAAGCGCACGTGGCTCAACCCTGCTTCGTGCCACAGGCGCAGGCCTTCGACCGACATGGCTTCGCCACCGACATGCACCTGGCGCAACGCGCCCAGACTCGCGACGTTGCCGCCAGCGCATTCACGCGCCAGCAAGAACCAGTAAGCCGCCGGCAAGTCCGCCAGTGTCACGCCGTGGCCGACGATCTCGTCCGCCAACCGGATCACATCCCAGAGTTCGTCGCCGCGCATGATCAGCGCCGCGCCGACACACAGCGGCGGGTAACACTGCTCGACAAAACCGTCGAAACTGAAGGTGGCAAATTGCAGCACGCGATCATCGGCAGTCAGCGCCGAATACTCGGCACCGGTCTGGCAGAACTCGCGCAGCGCCGCGTGAGCAATCGCCACGCCTTTTGGCTGACCGGTGGAGCCCGAGGTGTAAATCACATAGGCCAGGTCATCGACCGTGGCGTGATTCAGCGGATCGCTGTCCGGGTAAGCGTCCAGCGTTTCGATGAGGTCGCCCAGCTGCAGATACTCCAGGCCCACTGCAAGCGGCACGTCTTGCAGGAGAGCGGATTCGTCGAGCAGCAGATCGACCCGGCTGTCTTCGATCATGTAGGCCAGACGCTGGGCCGGGTAGTTGGCATCAAGCGGCACGTAGGCGGCGCCCGTTTTCAGCACCGCCAGCAGGCTGACGATCATTTGCGGGCCACGGCGCAGCGCCAGGCCGACACGTTTGCCCGGCGCCGCACCGCTGGCCAGCAGACGGTGGGCCAGGCGATTCGCCTGGCGGTTCAGTTCGTCATAGCTCAGGCGCTGGTCACCGCACTGTACGGCCAGGGCCTGCGGTGTGGCTTTGGCCTGCGCGGCAATGCGCTCGTGCACCAGCCCGGTGTGCTGCAGCAGCAGCGCGGGTGGCCGGCAGTGGGCGAGCATGGCGTGTGTGGCGGCTTCATCGAGCAGCGTCAGGTTGCCGAGGCAATCTGTGGCGTCGGCGATCAGTTGCTCAAGCAAGTGGCGCAGGTTGGCGCAGAGCCTGTGCACCTGGGCGGCGCTGAATCGCGCAGCGTCGTAGCTCATCTCCAGGCTCAGCGTGGCGCCGAGTTCGATACCCAGCGTCAGCGGATAGTGAGTGCGTTCGTGGTTGTGCAGGTTGCCGAAGGTCAACCCGGCCGGAGCGCCCTGTTTCAGCGCCTCGGCGACCGGGAAGTTTTCGAACACCAGCAGGCTGTCGAACAGCGCCGAGCCCTGCTGCCCTGCCCAGCCCTGAATGTCGTACAGCGGCACATGTTCGAACTCGCGCAAGGCCAGGTTCTGCGCTTGCAGATCACTCAGCCACTGGCCGACGCGGTGATCCGGGCGCGGGTTGCACACCAGCGGCAAGGTGTTGATGAACAGCCCCAGTTGCTGCTCGATGCCCGGCAGCGGCGCCGAACGACCGGCCACTGTGGCGCCGAACGCTACGCAATCCTGCCCGGTGTAGCGTTGCAGCAACAGGCTCCAGGCCGCTTGCAGCAACGTGTTGAGGGTGACTTTCTGCTGACGGGCGAACTCGCCCAGACGCCGCGTTGCGGATTCGTCGATCACCTCGCGATGTTCGTCAGTGCCATGGCCGCCCACGGGCGGACGCAGGGCATCGGCAAGCAGCGTCGGCGCCTGCAACGGCGCCAGCGCAGCCTTCCAGAAGGCCTTGCCGGCGTCTGCCGATTGCTGCTGCAACCAGCCCATGTAATCGCGGTAATGCCCGACCGGCGCCGGCAGTGAGCGCCCGGCGGCGTAGTGGGAAATCACCTCGCCGAGCAACTGGGCATTACTCCAGCCGTCCATCAGGATGTGATGGCTGGTGTAGATCAAATGCCAGTGATCGGCGCCGGTGCGCACCAGTTTCAGGCGCAGCAGCGGCGCGCAGTCGAGTTCGAAACCCTGCGCCCGCTCAGTCTCGGCCAGCGCATCGGTGTCGGTGTTGTCCAGCACTTGCAGTGGCAGTTGCACCTGACGGCTGATCACCTGATGGGCGCTGTCCAGGCCTTGCCAGTGGAAGCTGCTGCGCAGCACGTCATGACGCGCCAGCGCCGCTTGCCAGGCGCTGGCAAAACGCTGCGGATCGAGGCCCTGAATGTCCAGACGCATCTGGCTGATGTACGCCTCGGCCTGCGGCTCATACAGGGTGTGGAACAGCATGCCCTGCTGCATCGGCGACAGCGGATAGACATCTTCGATGACAGCAGCGGCGACCGGCAACGCATCCAGTTGCGCCTGGCTGATGCGCGCCAGCGGGAAGTCCGATGGCGTGGCTTGCGCAGTGTCGAGGGCGCAGCAGTGCTCGATCAGCGCCGTCAGTTCGGCCGCGTAGCGATCAGCCAGGCTTTGCACGGTGGCACGGTCGAACATCTGCGAACTGAAGCCCCAACTCAGGCTCAATTGGCCGCCGTAGACCTGGCCTTCGACGGTCAGCCAGTTGTCCAGCGGCGCCTGTGAATCCTGGGCGACACCGCCGGACTCGGCGGATGGCACCAGCAGCGCCTGCTCATCGAACTGACGGTCGAACTGCCCCAGATAGTTGAAGGTGATGCGCGGCGCAGGCAATGCGGCCAGTTCTTCGCGCACCGACGGCGCGGCCAGATAACGCAGCACGCCATAACCCAGACCTTTGTCCGGCACCCCACGCAGTTGTTCCTTGATCGCCTTGATCGAACCGTCGAGATCCTCGGTCGCCACCAGATTGACGGCGAACAGGCTGGTGAACCAGCCGATGGTGCGCGTCAGGTCGATGTCGTCGAACAGGTCTTCACGACCATGGCCTTCCAGTTGAATCAGGGTGCCGGGCTGCCCGCTCCAGCCACTGATGGTCCGCGCCAGGGCCGTCAGCAACAGATCGTTGACTTGCGTGCGATACGCCGCCGGTGCCTGTTGCAACAATTGGCGCGTGCGCTCGGCGTCCAGACGCCATTCGATCTTTTCCCCGAAACGGTTTTGCAGGCTGCCCTCAGGACGTTCGCACGGCAGATCCCGTGCGCCGTTGTGCTGGGCTTTCCAGTAAGCCAGTTGATCGTCGAAGCGCGCAGCCTCGGTGCCCAGGCGCGCAGTCCAGCTCTGGAACGCGCTGGTCTTGGCCGGCAATTGCACGCCACCGCCCGCCGCGAGCTGTTCGTAGGCTTGCTGCAAATCTTCCAGCAACACACGCCAGGACACGCCGTCGACCACCAGGTGATGGAGGATCAGCGACAAGCGCTGAGTGCCATCGGCCATGCTCACCAACACGGCACGCAACAACGGCCCGCTGGCCAGATCAAGACTGCGTTGGGCTTCGTCGCAATGGGCGGTCAGTTGCTCGGCCGTTTCGGCCGTGCGCTGCCACAGGTCAGCGCGTTCGACCTGTGCGGCGTACGCTTGCTGCCAGCCTTCGGCACCCTCGACAAAACGCAGGCGCAAGGCATCGTGATGATTGATCACATGGGTCAACGCGGCGTCGAGCCACTGAGCATTCAGCGCCTCGCGCGGGGTCAGCAGCAGGGACTGGTTCCAGTGCTCACGCCGGGGCATCGCGCGGCTGAAGAACTGCTGCTGGATCGGCCCCAACAAGGCTTCGCCCGTGGCCGGCGCCTGATCCACCGGACTGTGACGGTCGAGGATCGCGACCAGCGCCAGACTGCGCACCGTCTGATACTGGAACAGATCGCGCGGGCTGATACGGACCCCGGCCTGCCGCGCGCGGCTGACCACTTGAATCGAAATGATCGAATCGCCGCCCAGCTCGAAGAAGTTGTCTTCCAGACCCACGCGTTGCAAACCGAGCACGTCTTCCCAGATCGCCGCCAGGGCTTTCTGCATGGCATCCTGCGGCGCGACAAAAGCTTGCTGCGGCGCGGCATCCGGCTGCGGCAAGGCTTTGCGATCCAGCTTGCCGTTGGCGGTGACCGGCAACCTGGCCAGCGTCATCAGGTAAGTCGGCACCATGAATTCCGGCAGGCTGCCGAGCAGCCAGGCCTTGACGTCCTGTTGCCACTGTTCGTCTGCCTGAGCGGTTTCCAGCACCAGGTAGCCGACCAGATGTTTACCGCCCTGCACCAGCACCACCGCTTCGCGCACCAGCGGATGCTGCATCAGGCGGCTTTCAATTTCGCCCAGCTCGATACGCAAGCCACGCAGCTTCACCTGATGGTCGAGACGCCCGAGGTATTCGATGACGCCGTCGGCACGCTGGCGGACCCGGTCACCGGTGCGGTACAGGCGCGCGCCTTCGTGGAAGGGGCACGGTACAAAACGCTCGGCGGTCAGCGCCGGACGCTGGTGATAACTGCGCGCCAGCCCCGCTCCGCCCAAATACAACTCACCCGCCACGCCGCTCGGCACCGGCAACAGTTCGGCGTCGAGCACATGGGTGCGCAGGTTGGCGATGGGCCGCCCGATCGGCACGCTGTCGGCGCCTTCGTCGACACAGGTCCAGTGGGTGACGTCGATGGCCGCTTCGGTCGGGCCGTACAAGTTGTAGAGTCCGGCATTCGGCAGTTTGGCGAACACTTGCAGTTGCGCGTCCAGCGGCAGCGCTTCGCCGCTGCAGACAATCCGTTTGAGCCCGACACAGGCCTCGACGCCCGGCTCATGAATGAACGCCTGCAACATCGACGGGACAAAGTGCAGCGTGCTGATGCCGTAGCGGTTGATGGTCTCGATCAACAGCGACGGATCGCGGTGCGCGCCCGGTGCTGCCACGACCAGACGCGCACCGGTCAGCAGCGGCCAGAAAAACTCCCAGACCGACACGTCAAAGCTGAACGGGGTTTTCTGCAGCACCGAATCGCTGGCATCCAGTGCGTAAGCCTCCTGCATCCAGCACAACCGGTTGACCAGCGCCGCATGACTGTTGCCGGCGCCTTTGGGTTTACCGGTGGAACCGGAGGTGTAAATCACGTACGCGAGGTTTTGCGGATCGACGCCGCCCTCGACACGGCTTTCGCTGTAGCGATCCAGCCAGTCGGCTTCCTGATCGAGGGTAATCACTGTCACCCCGGCAGTCGGCAGCGACGACAGCAGCGCACTCTGGGTCAGCAGCAAGGTGATGCCGCTATCCTCGATCATGTAGGCCAGGCGCTCTTGCGGGTACTCCGGATCCAGCGGCACATAGGCGCCGCCAGCCTTGAGAATCGCCAGCAGGCCAATCACCATTTCCAGCGAACGCTCGACGCAGATCCCCACCAGGCTGTCGGCGCGCACGCCTTGCTCACGCAACAGATGAGCCAGTTGGTTGGCTCGCGCATCCAGTTGCGCGTAGCTCAGGGTTTGTTCGCCGAACACCAGCGCCGGTGCATCCGGGGTACGGGCCACCTGGGCTTCGATCAATTGATGAACGGGTTGCCCGGTCGGATAAACCGCTGTTGTCGCGTTCCAGGCATGAACCAGCCTGTGCTGCTCATCTGCGTCCAGCAATGGCAGTTCACCAACGCGTTGCGCGGGATCAGCGACCATGGCCTTGAGCAGACGCAACCAGTGGCGCGCCATACGCTCGATGGTCGGCGCGTCGAACAGATCGCTGGCGTAAGTCAGTGCGGCGTGCAGCTTGCCGCCCTTCTCGTAGGTGTCGAGTGTCAGGTCAAACTGAGTGGTGCGGCTTTGCCAGTCGAGGCTGTCGAGCACCAGGCCCGACGCTGTGCCGAGGGCGGCGATATCGGCCACCTGCGGCTGGTGGTTGTACATCACCTGGAACAGCGGCGTGTGACTGAGGCTGCGCTCCAGTTTCAGTGCTTCGACCAGTTGCTCGAACGGCAGATCCTGATGCGCCTGGGCGCCGAGCGCCGTCTCTTTGATCGCCTGCAACAACGCATCGACGCGGGTCTGGCCATCGATCTGGGTGCGCAGCACCTGGGTGTTGACGAAGAAACCGATCAAGCCTTCGATCTCGGCGCGATTGCGGTTGGCAATCGGCACGCCGACACGGATATCGGTCTGCCCGGTGTAACGGTGCAGCAGCGCATTGAACGCGCCGAGCAACAACATGAACAAGGTGACCTGATGCTGTTGCGCGGTGGTGCGCAACTGGTCGGCCAATGGGCCGTCGACGGCAAACTCGTAGCGCGTACCGCGATAGCTCGGCATGGCCGGACGCGAATGGTCCAGCGGCAGTTCCAGCACCGGATGCTCGTCGCCCAGCTGCGCCTGCCAGTACTCCAGTTGCCGCGCTTGCTCGCCAGCCTCCAGCCAGCGACGCTGCCACAGCGCGTAATCGCTGTACTGAACCGGCAGGGCCGCCAGCGCCGGCAACTGGCCGGCGTCAAAGGCGTCATAGCAGCGGATGAATTCGTCGATCAGCACATTCATCGACCAGCCATCGGAAACGATGTGGTGCAGGGTCAGCAGCAAGACGTGCTCCTGTTCGGCGAGCTTGAGCAACGTCACCCGCAGCAACGGCCCGACCGCCAGATCGAACGGCAACACCGATTGCTGCTCGGCGGCACGCACGACAGCCTGCTCGCGCTCGGTGGCCGGCAGCGCACTGAAATCTTCGTGCTGGATGTTCAAGGTGGTCGGGGCCGGCACTTGCAGCAGGCTGTCATCCGCCTGGCGCTGGAACACCGTGCGCAAGGTTTCATGTCGCTCCACCAGCGCAGCAAATGCCTGCTCCAGCGCTGACAGGTTCAGCCGTCCGGTCAGGCGCACCGCGCCCGGCAAGTTGTAGGCGCCGCTGTGCGGATCCAGCTGCCAGAGAAACCACATCCGTTGCTGCGCGTAAGACAACGCCTGGCGATCGTCGGCCTCGATCCCGGCGGGAATCGGGAAACGGGCGAAATCCACGCCCTCCTTTTGCAGGGCCGCGAGGAACATCTGGCGCTTTTCCAGGGGCAACCCGATAAACCGGCGAGCAAGTTTCAAGGAGTCTTCAGCATTCATTTCTCAGCATCCGGATCAGTAGGCAGGAAGCACAAAGGCACGTCGTCCCTATAAAACGAATGCACACCGGAAAAATTAGCGAATGAGAAGAAGTATCAGCAGGTCAGCGGCAAGCCCAAAGCTGCGAGCTGAAAGAAGAAACGACTGCAGGCAGACAGCCTGCAGTCGTCGATTGAAAATTCAGGCAATGGCGGGCATCGAGTGCCGGCGGTGATGTACGTCGAGCTGATCCTTGATGACCTTCAGCACTTTGGCCTCGTGTTCATGGATGAAGAAATGACCGCCGGCCAGCATGTCCACGGAGAAACTGCCGAGGGTTTCCTTGCTCCAGCCGATCAACTGCTCGGTGGTCGCGCGGTCGGTGGTACCGCCCAGCACATGCACCGGGCATTTGAGCAGTGGGCGCTGGATCGGCTGGAAACGTCCGCACAACAGGAAGTCGGCACGCAGCACCGGCAGGGTCAGGCTCATCAATTCGGCGTTGGCGAGAATGTCTTCGCTGGTGCCATTCAAGGTGCGCAACTGCTCGATCAGTTCGGCATCGCTCTTGGGTTCGGCGAAACCGCGGTCATAGTCACTGCGCAGCGTCGGCGCCGCCGTACCGGAGGCGAACAGCGCAACCGGCTCCGGCAATCCCAGGGCGCGCAAGGCATGGGCCAGCTCGCAGGCCAGCAGCGCGCCGAGGCTGTGGCCGAAAATGGCGTAAGGCGCGCGCAGGGTCGTTTGCAGTTCGCTGGCCAATTGACGGGCCAGCGCGCGCATATCGGTTTGCAGCGCTTCGCCAAAACGTGCGCCGCGACCCGGCAGCTCGACCGGTTGCAGCGTCAGCCACTGCGGCAATTTGCGTCGCCAGCGGCTGTAGACCATGGCACTGGCGCCCGAATAAGGAAGGCACAGCAATGTCAGCTGAGTCACCCGGCTTACCTCGAAAAGTTGTCTGTATAGAAGAACGAAGGCAGCCCTGCAGAAATTAGCCCGCGCGCGTCTGTTCAGTCATTTCAAGTGGCGGAAACTCTGCACCGCGGAGCCCAGCACCACCGCCCCGGCGGCAATCGCCAGCCAGAAACCGCTGCGGGCGCCGAACGCATCCACCAACGCGCCGGAACCGGCAGCGCCGATGGCCACACCGATGCTCAGGCCGGTGACCAGCCAGGTCAGGCCTTCGGTGAGCTTGGCCGGCGGCACGATGCGTTCGATCAACGCCATCGCCACGATCAGGGTCGGCGAGAAGAACAGCCCGGCGATGAACACCGCGACAGCCAAGCCGAAAATGTTGCTTGCCAGCAGCAACGGCAACGTGGTCACCGCTGTCGCCAGACCGCCGTAGAGAAACAGGCGCGGCAGCGGCAGTTTCGAACGCATCGCGCCGAAGGCAATGCCGGCCAGACAGGAACCGATGGCGTACACCGACAACACGATGCTGGCCGCCGCCGGCTGGCCCTGCTGTTGGGCGAACGCGACGCTGACCACATCCACCACGCCGACGATCACGCCCATGGCGAGCATCAACGCCAGCAACCATTGCACGTCGGTCGAACGAATGATCGAACCCTGATGCTGCGGCTCATGCGGATGCACCGGCGGCTCGGTGCTGCGCTGGGCAACAAACGCCGTCACGCCAATCGCCAGCATGATCAGTGCCGCCAGTGGCCCGGCCTCGGGAAACACGCCGACGCACAGGCCGACCGACAACGGCGGGCCGACGATGAAACAGACCTCGTCGAGCACCGACTCCAGCGCATAGGCGGTCTGCAATTGCGGCTGGCCGCGATAGATTTCGGTCCAGCGTGCCCGCGCCATCGCCGACATGCTCGGCATGCATCCGGCCAGTGCGGCGCAGACAAACAGGGTCCAGGTCGGCGCCTGCAAACGGGTGCACAGCAGCAACATCAGCAGCGCGCCCCCGCCGATCAGCGCCGCCACCGGCAGCACTCGCCCCTGACCGAAGCGATCCACCAGTCGTGACACCTGCGGCGCGCAAAACGCCGTGGCCAGGGCAAACGTCGCTGCCACCCCACCCGCCAACGCGTAGCCGCCGGTCAATTGCGAGAGCATCGTGATCACGCCGATACCGGTCATGGAAATCGGCATGCGCGCGATCATCGCGGCCATCACAAAGGCCCGGGCGCCGGGGGCGTTGAACAACTCGCGGTAAGGGTTTGCCATCGGATGCAGCCTCATCAGGGGCGGCCAAGTTGCCACAAAGCCTGACGGCCGGGGAAGCGAGGAATTGTTGGTGGAATGTGAAGTCCCCAACGCGCGCAGGGCCAATCGCTGTTGCGTTGATCGTTCCCACGTCGAGGCGTCGAACCGTCCGCGTGGGAGTGCATCCCGGGACGCTCCGCGCCCCATGCGGACTCGGGAACGCCCAAGAGAAACCTGTCGATCATTTCATGTACGCGGATGAACTCTCGCCGCCGCCCATCAGTCAGCTAAATAAGCCCCCAACCCAAGGCGCAACCCTGCATGCAGATTTCCCTCGCCCGCCAAGTGGCTGTTGTCACCGGCGCCAGTTCCGGCATCGGCCACGGCGCCGCCAAAGCCCTGGCCGCTGCCGGTGCCGCTGTCGTCATCAACTACAACCAACAAGCCGAGCCGGCCGAAGCGCTGGCCCGGCAGATCGTCGCCGACGGCGGTCAGGCCATCGCCATAGGCGCGGATGTATCGAAGGAAGAAGATGTAGAGCGGCTGTTCCAACAGACCCTCGATACCTTCGGAACACTGGACATTCTGGTGGCCAATTCCGGTCTGCAAAAAGACGCGGCGGCTGTGGATATGTCGCTGGACGACTGGAACACGGTAATCGGCGTCAACCTCACCGGCCAGTTCCTCTGCGCTCGCGCCGCGCTGCAGATCTTCAACCGCCAGGGCGTGCGCGAAGGCGTGTCCCGGGCTGCCGGCAAGATCATCCACATAAGCTCGGTGCACCAGCGCATTCCCTGGGCCGGGCACGTCAATTACGCAGCGTCCAAGGGCGGCGTCGATCAGTTGATGCAGACTCTGGCCCAGGAGGTCAGCCACCAGCGAATCCGCATCAACGGCATCGCGCCGGGGGCGATCCGCACGGCGATCAATAAGGACGCCACCGAAGGCGAAGCGGGCCAGGCCCTGCTCAAACTCATCCCTTACGGGCGCATCGGCGATGTCGAGGACGTGGCCAACGCGGCGGTGTTCCTCGCCTCCGATGCCTCCGACTACATTGTCGGCACCACCCTGTTCATCGACGGCGGCATGAGCCTCTATCCGGAGTTCCGTGGCAATGGTTGAGCATCAATCCGAACGACAAAGCCCCATCGACGCCCACGGCATCATTGGCGACCTGCGCAGCGCCGCGCTGGTCAATGACAAGGGCAGCGTGGACTTTTTCTGCTGGCCGGAGTTCGACAGCCCGTCGATCTTCTGCTCGCTGCTCGATACCCCCGATGCGGGGATTTTCCAGTTGGCCCCGGACCTGCCCGACGCCCGGCGCGAGCAGATTTACCTGCCGGACACCAACGTTTTGCAGACCCGTTGGCTCAGCGATCACGCCGTGGTGGAAATCACCGATCTGCTGCCCATCGGCGACAACGACGATGCACTGCCGCTGTTGATGCGCCGGGTGCGGGTGGTCAGCGGGCAGGCGACGTTTCATCTGCGCTGCGCCGTTCGGCACGACTATGCCCGCGCGCAAACCCGCGCCGTTATCGATCAAAAGGATGTGCTGTTTAGCGCCAGCGGGCAGCCAACACTGCGGCTGGCCTCGGACCAGACCTTGAGCGTCGGTCAGGACGCCGCCGTGGCGCAATTCACCCTCAAGCAGGATCAGACCGCCGCGTTCATGCTCGGCGCCAGCGATGATCCGCGCTTTGCCGAAGGCGCCGCGCAGTTGTGCATCGAGCGCACGCTGAAGTTCTGGCGCGACTGGATCGGCCAGTCCAACTACCGCGGTCGCTGGCGGGAAATGGTCAACCGCTCGGCCCTGGCCCTGAAGTTGCTGACCTCGCGCCAGCACGGCGCGATCCTCGCCGCCGCCACCTTCGGCCTGCCGGAAACCCCCGGCGGCGAACGCAACTGGGACTATCGCTACACCTGGATCCGCGACGCCTCGTTCACCGTCTACGCCTTCATGCGCCTGGGTTTTGTCGACGAAGCCAACGACTACATGCGCTGGTTGCGCGGGCGGGTCAGCGATTGCAGCGGCCATCGGATGAAGCTGAACATCCTCTACGCCATCGACGGTCGTCAGGAACTCCCGGAAACCGAACTCACGCATTTATCCGGACACGGCGGCGCAAAACCGGTGCGCATCGGCAATGGCGCCTACGACCAGATCCAGCTGGATATCTTCGGCGAACTGATGGACGCCGTTTATCTGGTCAACAAGTACGGCGACGCGATTTCCCACGAAGGCTGGAAACATGTGATGGAAGTCATCGATCAGGTCTGTGAGACCTGGCAGACCAAGGATGTAGGCATCTGGGAAATGCGCGGTGAGCAGCATCACTTTTTGCACTCACGACTGATGTGCTGGGTGGCGCTGGACCGGGCGATCCGCCTGGCTTCGAAACGCTCGCTACCGGCGCCCTTCGCCCGCTGGGACCAGACCCGCCAGGCAATCCACGCCGACATCTGGGACAACTTCTGGAACGAAGAGCGTGGGCATTTCGTGCAATACCAGGGCGGCACGGCGCTCGATGGCTCGATGCTGCTGATGCCGCTGGTGCGTTTTGTCAGCGCCAAGGATCCGAAATGGCTGGCGACGCTGGAAGCGATCGAGCAGCACCTGGTACGTGACGGCATGGTTTACCGCTATCGCAATGACGATGCCGGCATCGATGGCTTGTCCGGCACTGAGGGCGCCTTTGCCGCGTGCTCGTTCTGGTACGTCGAATGCCTGGCCCGCGCCGGGCAAGTGGAAAAGGCCCATCTGGAGTTCGAGCAACTGCTGCGTTATGCCAATCCACTTGGGTTGTACGCGGAGGAATTCGATAACCGTGGCCGGCATCTGGGTAATACGCCACAGGCATTGACCCACCTGGCGCTGATCAGCGCGGCGAGTTTTCTGGATCGCAAGTTGAGTGGGGAGAAGAATTACTGGCAGCCGTAGTCATATTTCTTCGCCAGAGCCTGTAAGAAAAATCGCAAATTCAATTGCCGTTTGTAGGAAGGCCACCGTCGAACGGCAAACACCCCCGAGCCTTGCCCTTGGCGGGCCGGCCTACACAATCTATTCCTTTCGATACAACTGGTTGATGGCACGGCCCGCAAAAACCTGCCAACCCCGTGTAACGCTTGGCCCGCAACTCGCACTTACACCCCGAAATACCTTGTTGCCAGCTGTTACATCCACCCCTACCATCCACCGCAACGGGCACAGCGGAGCTGTCCAATAAAAACCCGATTCAAGGAACCAGAATGAGCCAACGCATCCACCGCCCCATCGATTCCCCTCTGCGTACGGGCCTGACCCGCGACGAACTGTGGGAAGCCGCCGACAAGGGCCTGATCAAATGCTGGGAAATCGGCCGCCAGCGCGCCATCCGCTTCCCCGACCTCGCCCAACGCTGCAGCGCCGACGAACTGCCGGTGCTGGGCTGGAAAGGCGGGGTCAGCCGCAGCCTGAAGAAGAATGAAAAGTACGGATCACTGAAATACCTGGCCCAGTGGCAGGGGTTGCGTGGCGAGGATCTGGATATTGATTTGGGTTCAGAGCGGGTCATGACCTGCTCGCGGACGAAAATGGTGGTGACGTTTACGCCGGATCGCAGCAAGTATTTCAATCAGGTGGCGGAAGCTGAAACTTGAACCAAGCAAAATTTTTTTCAACTCTCATACCTAACCAACCGAAATCCCCTCAGCCCAACACGGAAGTTAAGCAATGAACGCCCCGATACAAGACGCTACAAACAAATCGACAGACTCGCTCGAAACAATAAAACAACAAATACGCGAATTCATGAAGTCGCTATTCTCTGAAGAAAAGAGAAAAGCTTACTACGCGATGAGCACCATTATCGGCCTGTTGATTTTTTTCATTTACTTCTCCCACATAAACTACACACCCCGCATCTCTCTAACCGATTCTGTAATTCTGCTATTCTCCGCACTAATAATCGGCGTGGGATTTTCACTTGTAGTTGCCGGATTATTTATACTTCCATCTTTAGCATGGAAAGATCTGTTGGAAAAAGATCTGCCTGACGAACAACCGAAACGACTGAAGTACATATTCATAAACCAAGGTATAGCACTGTTCCTCCTTATCAACCTGGCCTTGGGCGCGGCGTTATACAGCGAATATCGAACCTATTTCATCATTGCCCTTTTGACCACCGGACTGCTTTGGTTTCTGATCATGTTTTCTAAAGGGGTGAAACTGCTAAGAAACACCATAGCCCTCCTTCTTAATACCTTTGCCATGAGCATTTGTACCTTGATGGTCATCAACATTGCCTTGCACGGCGTTGAAAACATTGGCGATGCGGAAGTAAAAGAAACGACTGCACGCATGTACGTATTTTTCAGTCTATTGTTTATTCTAGCTATCAATGTCTTTTTTGCATCATTCAAGAAAACCAGCGCAATAGAAACTACATTGAGTGCCTTAGGCTTGCTGTTCGTAATTTTTGTTGCAACGCAAAGTCTGGCAACCATACCTAAAGGTGTAATGCACATACTGGGTCTTGGAAGCTTCCGAGCCGAAGAAATAGTCATGAAAAATGAACTATGCGACTATTTTAAAAAACTCGACGAAAAGCAAATCAAAACAATCACGACACAGACTTGCTCACTGACAAACCCATGGATACTCTGGAAAGGTGAGGACGCCGCTTTGATCATGATAAAAAACATAAAATATCAAATTGACAAAAAAGATATAAAAATCATTTCGTACAAATCATTTGACTTTAACTCTCCTTCCCAAAACGAGAAAAAGAAAGAAACTGAGAAGGAAGGGTAAACCGTAGTCCCACTGAACATAGTCTAGAGTTCCAGAATGCCAATGCATTCTGGAACCGATTATGTCCAAGTGTCTTCAAAAAATAGCAAAAACAGCCGTACTCGAACTTGCCTACGAACAGAACGGCCCGGAAAACGGCAAGCCGGTCATCCTGCTCCACGGTTTCCCCTACTCCCCCCGCGCCTACGACGAAATCGCCCCGCCCCTCGCCGCCAAGGGTTATCGGGTGATCGTGCCGTACCTGCGCGGTTACGGGCCGACCCGATTCAACAGCCCGGACACGCTGCGCTCCGGTCAGCAAGCAGCGCTGGCTCAGGATCTGCTGGATCTGATGGACGCACTGGGTATCGAGCAAGCAACGCTGTGCGGTTACGACTGGGGCGGTCGGGCGGCGTGCATTGTGGCGGCGCTGTTTCCCGAGCGCGTGCGCGGGTTGGTGACCGGTGATGGCTACAACCTGCAGGACATTCCGAATTCGGTCCAGCCGCTGGATCCCGAGACCGAGCATCGTTTCTGGTATCAGTACTACTTCCACACACCCCGAGGCATTGCAGGGCTGACGCAAAACCGGCGGGCGCTGTGCGAGTTGCTGTGGCAGTTGTGGTCGCCGACCTGGGCGCGGAACGCCGAGCGTTTTCCGCTGAGCGCACCGGCGTTCGACAACCCGGATTTTGTCGAGGTGGTGATTCACTCTTATCGCCATCGTTTTATGTATGCGCCGGGCGATCCGGCGCTGGAGTGGATGGAGCAGGCGCTGGAGAAACAACCGGCGATCGGCGTTCCGACGATTTCGCTTTGCGGTGCCGATGATGGCGTGGGCCCGGCACCGGAAGACGATGAAGATGCCCATTACTTCACCGGGCCTTACGAGCGGCGGGTGCTGGCGGGTGTCGGGCATAACATTCCCGAGGAAGCGCCGGGGGAAACGCTCAAGGCATTACTGGATCTGCTGCAGGCAGACTGAGTTCACTCAGGCGAACGCCATCGCGGATCGTTCCAGACTGTCGTGGTAATAGCTTCGAGAAACGACTTGCGGATCTTCAATTGTTTCCCTGCGTCGGACTCGACAATTGTCAGGTCGTTTTCCTTCGGATCCTCACGGTATTGAAAACGGGTGAACACCCGGGCCATTTCACCCTCGATGAAATAGTGACAAGTATTGCGAGAGTTATAGGACGGTAAGTCGTCGGGGAGGAGATCAAAATTGCGTTGGTTGCTTCCTGGTTCCCGAACCACGTAGACCTCATCGTCCACGATCCCGTTTCGGGCGGCATCTCCCAAAGAAATGCGTATCGGCATGATCACCAGATCATTACCCCGGTAAAACTGCTTCTGGATATAAAACGGGTTGGTAATTCCCACTCCATCCTCATTCACTTGCATTTTCCAATACACGTGAGTGACATCGTCCAGCTTTCGGAAGGCTCCCGCCTCGCCAAATACCACTTCATACCCGCCACCGAAATAGCGGAGCAACGAAATCGGCTGGTTCTTCAGCTCCAGCTCCAAAAGCATGCCAGCCAGCGCCATGGTGATACTCAGGTACTCGCCACGATCAGCCTCCACGCCTCGGCTGGCACCCGAAACCCACCGATATTTGCCGAGCATTTCCTCGAAAACATCAGCCCCGTTACCAATCAGGCGCAGGTCAGTAAAGTTTGTTGATTCAACCGCGTGCTCCTTGAAATCGACCAAGTAGCCTTGATTCTCGTACACGAAAAAACCAGTCAGTTGCAGATCGAGTTTTCCGAGGTTCTGCGGAAGCTGCTTTAGAAAAACGGCAACGTTTTCCGGAGTCAAACCAGTACCCGCAAGTTCACGAAGCCAGCGGATAGCCATCGTTGCCGCCACTTCATGACCCGCCCAGGTAATCACCATGTCCTCGCTGATCACGATGACCTTTTGAGTCAGGCCGGTGATGGAGAAACCCGATCCTTTTGGAAAGACTTCCGTAACGTTTCCCACCGTTGGAATCGAAACGTCGTGCTCACGCTCATCCCCGGAAATCAACAAATCGCCCATGACCACCAGGCGCTGATTAAGGGCATACGAAATACCTAATGTCATGAAAGCTCCCTGCTGAAAAAGAGTGACGCAGTGTGGGCGTGAGACACAGGGCCTTCAAGTCTCGGCAGCACTCACTGAAAACCGCTCCCGATAAGCCTGCGGCGTCACGCCCATGGCCCGCAGGAAACTGCGTCTTAACGTCTCTTCACTGCCAAAACCACAATTGGCCGCGACCCGCTTGATCGGCAACCCGGTATCGCTCAACAACCGGCGCGCGGTTTCGACGCGGATCAGTTCGATGGCCCGGGCCGGGGTCTGGCCGGTGTCGGCGCGGTAGTGGCGCACGAAACTGCGTTCGCTCATGCCGGCCTGTTCGGCGAGGGTCGGGATGCCCAGATCGCAAGTCAGGTGTTCGGCGATCCACGCGTGCAGGTCGTCGAAGCGGTTGCCCTGTTTTTGCAGTGACAGCGTCACGCTGAATTGCGACTGCCCGCCCGGTCGCTTGAGGAAAACCACCAGTTGCCGGGCGACGTCCAGGGCCATGTCGCGGCCGAGATCGTCTTCGACCATGGCCAGCGCCAGGTCGATGCCGGCGGTGACGCCCGCCGAGGTCCAGACCGGGCCGTCGTTGATGAAGATCGGATTGGGCTCGACCTGCAAGCGTGGATGTCGCTGCGCCAGTTGCTCGCAACGGGTCCAGTGGGTGACGACCCGGCGACCGTCGAGCCAGCCGCTGGCGGCCAGCAGAAATGCGCCGGTGCAGACCGAAGCCACGCGTCGGCAGCCATTGGCATGTTCGCGCACCCAATTCACCAATTCGGCGTCTTCGGCAGCGGCGTATACGCCCCAGCCGCCGGCGATGATCAGCGTATCGCTGGGCTGTCTCGGCAGCGGCTCGGCCAGCATCGCCAGCCCGGCGGAGGAGTTCACCGCCCCGCCGCCGCTGGCGATGACCAATGGCGCGTAAGGCGCAGGCAAACCCTGCTGGCGGGCGATATCGTTGGCCGAGGCGAAAACCTGCAACGGCCCGGTGACATCAAGCAATTGCACATTGGCGAAGGCGAGTACGTGGATAGTTTTCGGCATTTGGCGTAATTCGAGGGCTTATTGGCGTATGCGCCAAAACCTACGCGCCTACAGTGAAGCCGTCTACCCCCTTTTCACGGAGAAGAACCATGGCGTTGCAGATCGGTTTTCTGTTGTTTCCCCAAGTGCAGCAACTCGACCTGACCGGCCCGTATGACGTGCTGGCCTCGTTGCCGGACGTGCAGGTGCATCTGGTCTGGAAGGATCTGGTGCCGGTGACTTCCAGCACCGGGTTACTGCTGAAACCGACCACGACCTTCGAGGATTGCCCGGATCTGGACGTCATCTGCGTACCCGGCGGCGCCGGGGTCGGGTCGTTGATGGAGGATGAGCAGACGCTGGCGTTCATCAAGGCGCAAGCGACGCAGGCGCGTTACGTGACGTCGGTGTGCACCGGTTCGCTGGTGCTCGGGGCGGCGGGTCTGTTGCAGGGCAAACGGGCGACCACGCATTGGGCTTATCACGATCTGCTGCCGACACTGGGCGCGATCGCGGTGAAGGATCGGGTGGTGCGCGACGGCAATCTGTTTACCGGGGGCGGCATCACGGCCGGGATCGATTTTGCCCTGACCCTGGCGCAGGAACTGGTCGGCGTCGACACCGCGCAGCTAGTGCAGTTGCAGCTGGAATATGCGCCGGCGCCGCCGTTTGATGCGGGCAGCCCGGACACTGCGCCGAGCGGGATTGTCGATGAGGCGCGCAAGCGTGCGGCACCTTCGCTGAAACTGCGCCGGGAAATCACCGAGCGCGCTGCGGCGAAATTGAACCTGCGCTGATCTTTCAGCCAGACACAAAGCCCTGTGGGAGCGAGCTTGCTCGCGATGAGGGCGTGTCAGTTGACCTTTGTGCCACTGACCCACCGCCATCGCGAGCAAGCTCGCTCCCGCAGGGGGGCCTTGCCCTCCTTCACGTCTCATACAGGGAGTGGTGCTGTCCCTGATTTCCCGTACACCTTCACTTGTCCCCTCGCCCCCGGCCGTGTAGAAAGCCTGTCCACAAATCGTGCACAAGGATTCTCCATGACCGCTCTGCCATGGCTCTATCTCGGGCTTCTCAGCCTTGGTTACGGATTAGCGCTGAGTTTCGGCCAGCTCGGCTGGCTGGCGCTGATCTCCATTGCACTGCTGGTTTTCGCCGGTTACGCCGTGCGCCAGCAAACCGTGCCGGTCGGGCGATATCTCGGCCATGGCCTGTTTATCGTGCTGGCGCTGGCGCTGGCCCTGCACTGGCTTCCGGGCTTCTACAACGGTCGGGTCATCGAACCGCAGCGCTTCACCGACAACGCGGTGCCGTTCTCGATGTACCTGAATCTCGACAAACCACTGATTGGCTTCTGGCTGCTGCTGGTCTGCCCATGGATCGTCGCGCGGCGCTCGTTGCGCCTGACCGTCTACGCTACCGCGCTGGCACTGACGCTGAGCGTGATTCTGGCGTTGGGCGGCGCGGTGTTGCTGGGCATGATTACCTGGGCGCCGAAATGGCCCGACCAAGCGTGGCTGTGGGTGCTGAACAATCTGCTGCTGGTGACGCTGGTCGAAGAAGCGCTGTTTCGCGGCTATATACAGGGCGGCCTCAGCCGGCGTTTCAAGCACCTGCCTTACGGCGAAAACCTCGCGCTGCTGCTTGCGTCCCTGCTGTTCGGCCTGGTGCATGTGGGCGCTGGCTGGCAATGGGTGCTGCTGGCGAGCCTGGCGGGTGTCGGCTATGGTCTGGCCTATCGTTTCGGCGGGCTTGGTGCGGCAATCGCCACGCACTTTGGCCTGAACCTGCTGCATTTCGGTCTGTTCACCTATCCGATGCTCGCGGGTTGAAGCAAGGGCCGTTTTGCGACGCCGTACTTATAAATGAAAAAAAACTTCAATAAATCGCCGACCCCGCCGACAACCCTTCAAAGCCTTGCGGATTGAAAAACCATGCGTAATAACCAGCCCATTACACAACGCGAACGGACTTTCCCGGCTCAGCAGCGGTTGATTTCCACAACCGATGCCAAGGGCGTGATCACCTACTGCAACGACGCGTTCGTCGAAATCAGCGGGTTTTCGCGTGAGGAACTGATCCGTGCGCCGCACAACCTGGTTCGTCACCCCGACGTCCCGGCGGCGGTGTTTGCGCACATGTGGGGCACACTGAAACAAGGCTTGCCATGGATGGGCATTGTCAAGAATCGCTGCAAGACCGGTGATCATTACTGGGTGAACGCCTATGTAACGCCGGTGTTCGACGGCAATCAGGTGGTCGGTTACGAGTCGGTGCGGGTCAAACCCACCGCCGAACAGATCCGTCGTGCCGAAGCGCTCTACCAACGCATCAACCAGGGCAAGTCGGCGATTCCACAAACAGACAAGTGGCTGCCGGTGCTGCAGGACTGGCTGCCGTTCATTCTGGTCAGCCAGTTGAGCTTCATGATCGGCGCCACCCTGAACTCGCAGTGGGGCTTCGCCCTCGCCGCCGGCCTGTCGGTGCCGCTGGGCCTGCTGGGTCTGCAATGGCAACAACGCGGGCTCAAGCGCCTGCTGCGTCTGGCCGAGCAAACCACCTCCGACCCGTTGATCGCGCAGATGTACACCGACAGCCGTGGCCCTCAGGCGCGTCTGGAAATGTCGATCCTGAGCCAGGAAGCCCGCCTGAAAACCTGCCTGACCCGTCTGCAGGACACCGCCGAGCACCTGACCGATCAGGCCAAACAGTCCGACGCCCTGGCGCACAACAGCTCCAGCGGTCTGGAACGTCAGCGCGTGGAAACCGAACAGGTCGCCACCGCCGTCAACCAGATGGCCGCCACCACGCAAGAAGTGGCGAGCCACGTCCAGCGCACCGCCGACGCCACCCAGGAAGCCAATCGCCTGACCGGTCGCGGCCGCGATATCGCCGGTGAAACCCGCGAAGCCATCCAGCGCCTGTCGGTCGTCGTCGGTGAGACCGGCCTGACCGTGACCCAACTGGCCAAGGACAGCGACGAAATCGGCGGCGTGGTCGACGTGATCAAAGGCATCGCCGACCAGACCAATCTGCTCGCACTCAACGCCGCGATTGAAGCAGCGCGTGCCGGCGAAATGGGCCGCGGTTTTGCCGTGGTGGCCGACGAAGTCCGCCAACTGGCACAACGCACCAGCGAATCTACCGGCCAGATCCACGCCCTGATCGCCAAGCTGCAACAGACTGCATCCAGCGCCGTACAAACCATGGAAGCCGGCCATCGCCAGGCGGAAGAAGGTGTGGCACGGGTTCTGGAAGCGGATCAGGCCCTGGTCGGCATCAGCGAAGCGGTGGCCAACATCACCGACATGACCACCCAGATCGCTGCCGCGACCGAAGAGCAAAGTGCCGTGGCTGAAGAAATCAGCCGCAACATCAGCAATATTTCGGAACTGGCGGACCAGACCTCGGAACAGGCGCATAACTCGGCGTTGCTGAGTGAAGAGCTGACCAAGACGGCCAACACGCAATACTCGTTGGTGGAGCGGTTTAACCGCTGATAGTTCTGCAATACAAAAAACCCGGATAGCGAGAGCTTCCGGGTTTTTTATTGCCTGTCTGAAATGGATGTGGCCAGCACCGCCCTCTTCGTGGGCAAGCCCACTCCCACAGGGTTTAGCATTGGCCACAAAACCTCGTAACACCACCCGCCCACTGTGGGAGCGGGCTTGCCCGCGAAGAGGCCCGGCCTGCTGGCGAAAATCTCACTCGAAAGGCGTGTTGCAAGCCCGGAACGTGTAAGCGTCCGGGCTTTTAACTACCTCGCTGTCAGAGCTGGCGGTTACTGCGGCAAACGAAGCTTGTCCAGCAGACGGTTCACCAGCAGCTCGTTCAACATGATCAGCTGTTGCAGCGCCAGCAGCGGTTTGCGCTCCGGGCCTTTCACCGAGTTGGCGATATTGCCGGCCATGGCGTTGGCTGACGACAGTGATTCGCAGGCTTCAACCAGCAGTGTTTCGTCATCGAGCGTGGGATCGACCATGTAGATGGGGCGGGCCTTGGGCGGGAAGTACTTCGGGACTTCGGGGCCGAGGTAATAGTCAAGTGCGCGGTCGGCGGCTGCTTTTGTCTTTTGGGACTCAAGCTCGGGGTCGTTGGAGGTTGGATCGGTTTTTGGCGGGTTTGGTGTGGCTTTGAACATAGATGTAACTCCTATCGCAGACTTCAAGGAGCCATCACCCACGCTACCAAACGATGGGTGGCGGCCATACGCGGGTTGGTAGACCGGCTGCAATAGGAACCCGGCGCTCACGAATGAGCCCCACGCATGACCACCATAAAACCGAGCCCCAAGAAAAGGACTGCATACGGTGTTGCCACACAGCTATTACAGACGGGCTACCAAACCCGATCACTGTTTTTCAGTGACAGGGAAACGATATAGCCCTCTCCAAGCCGCGTAAGCCGGCGGATTCTGGCGTACGCGTAGGCAACGACGCAAGGTGTTGTAGCCCTTATGGCGTAACGGTTCGTGTACTTTAAACGCCGTTTCGGAATTACGTTTACGCACAGAAAACAAGCAGATACTTCCCTGCTGCAATCCGCATGGCTTCTCACCACTCAACACGATGAGCGTTAGCTCGAGTACCGCTTTTGATCTTGATCCACGGGCGACGTCGGAAGGCTGAGTGGAGGGATTTATCCGGGGGTGGGAGCGCAGCGACCGTTTGGCGAAGCCAAACACATCGAGAGGAGGTGCAGCGAAGCAAACCGTAGGCGATGCCCCCCGGATGAATCCCGGAGCGAAGGAACCCCGAGCCTCAGCGAGCGGGCCGGACGTAGGAGCAAGCGTTTTTGGTTACTTTTGGGGCGTTTGCCAAAAGTGACCCGCCGTAAGGGCGGAACCCTAAGCAGCCATAACCGCAGCAACGGATATACACCCAAAAAACAAACCTCACCGAAGAAACCCGGCAACCCTCTCCGCCGCCGAAGCCAAATGCTGCTCCTGCGTAAACCCGGAAACCTTCAGCGGCTTCAAATCATGATCCCCAGAAGCCAACCAAAACACCTCAATACTCGGCGATAGATCGTAAGCCCCGACAGCGTCCCGATTGCCAAGCGCATCCCGCTCCCCCTGAACAATCAGCGTCCGAGTCCGCAAAGAAGCCAAATGCTCAACCCGCGGTTTCTCAGGTTTCCCAACCGCATAAAACGGATACCCCAGACAAACCAAAGCATCCGCGCCAAGCTCATCGGCAAGAAGACTGGCCATCCGCCCCCCCATCGACTTCCCGCCAACCGCCAAAACCCCAGCGACATGACGTCGCACTTCAGCGAAAACCTCACGCCAGCACTCCTGCAATTTCCCCGCAGGATTCGGCGGCCGCTTAACCCCATCAACCCGCCGCTGCGCCATATAAGGAAACTCAAACCGCAACACATTCACCCCAAGCCCAGCAAGGCGCCCAGCCACATCCGTCATCCACTCACTGTCCATCGGCGCCCCTGCCCCATGCGCGAGGATGAGCGTCGCCGAAGCCTCACCAACAGCCGCATCCCAAAGCCACCCGTGATCCCGCAGGCACTGCGCCCATTGATCCCCGTCAATACTGGCCTTGTGCTGTTTGTCCATGCTTGCCTCGCTTTTAGTCTGCCTATAACTCCAGGCGAAGGGTTCGCGGCGTTTTCTGCGCGCACTCACTTCGGCTGAACCGTGGATGGGGAACCATGAACACTTCTATCAGTACCGCCTACAACTACAAGGTGGTCCGCCAATTCGCCATTATGACGGTGGTGTGGGGCATCGTCGGCATGGGCCTCGGGGTTTTTCTCGCGGCTCAATTGGTCTGGCCCGAACTCAACTTCAACCTGCCGTGGACCAGCTTCGGACGCCTGCGCCCGCTGCACACCAACGCGGTGATCTTCGCGTTCGGTGGCTGTGCCTTGTTCGCCAGTTCGTTCTACTCGGTGCAGCGCACCTGCCAGACGCAACTGTTCGCGCCGCAAATCGCCGCCTTCTGCTTCTGGGGCTGGCAGCTTGTGATCCTGCTGGCGGCCATCAGCCTGCCACTGGGTTACACCAGTTCCAAGGAATACGCCGAGCTGGAATGGCCGATCGACATTCTGATCACCATCGTCTGGGTCGCCTACGCGATCGTGTTCTTCGGCACGATCATGCAGCGCAAGACCAAGCACATTTATGTGGGCAACTGGTTTTTCGGCGCGTTCATCATCACCGTGGCGATCCTGCACATCGTCAACAACCTTGAGTTGCCGGTGAGCTTCACCAAGTCCTACTCGGTATACGCCGGTGCAACCGATGCGATGGTGCAATGGTGGTACGGCCACAACGCCGTAGGCTTTTTCCTCACCGCCGGTTTCCTCGGGATGATGTACTACTTCGTGCCGAAACAGGCCGAACGTCCGGTGTATTCGTATCGCCTGTCGATCGTGCACTTCTGGGCGCTGATCACCCTGTACATCTGGGCCGGCCCGCACCACCTGCACTACACCGCGCTGCCGGACTGGGCGCAGTCGCTGGGCATGGTGATGTCGCTGATTCTGCTGGCCCCGAGCTGGGGCGGCATGATCAACGGCATGATGACCCTCTCGGGCGCCTGGCATAAGTTGCGCAGCGACCCGATCCTGCGCTTTTTGGTGGTGTCGCTGGCGTTCTACGGCATGTCGACCTTCGAAGGTCCGATGATGGCGATCAAGACCGTCAACGCCCTCTCCCACTACACCGACTGGACCATCGGTCACGTACACGCCGGCGCCCTCGGCTGGGTGGCGATGATTTCCATCGGCGCGCTGTACCACATGATCCCGAAAGTCTTCGGCAAAGAGCAGATGCACAGCATCGGCCTGATCAACGCGCACTTCTGGCTCGCGACCATCGGCACCGTGCTCTACATCGCTTCGATGTGGGTCAACGGCATCGCCCAGGGCCTGATGTGGCGTGCGGTGAACGAGGACGGCACGCTGACCTATTCATTCGTCGAAACCCTGGTGGCCAGCCACCCGGGCTTCGTCGTGCGGTTGATCGGCGGGGCGATCTTCCTCAGCGGCATGTTGCTGATGGCTTACAACACCTGGCGCACCGTGCGGGCCTCGCAGCCTGCTGACGTCGTTGCTGCCGCGCAGATGGCCTGAGGAGTCCGCCATGAAACACGAAACGATTGAAAAGAACGTCGGCCTGCTGATGCTGCTGATGGTGTTCGCCGTGAGTATCGGCGGCCTGACCCAGATCGTCCCGCTGTTCTTCCAGGACGTGACCAACAAACCGGTGGAAGGCATGAAGCCCTACACCGCGCTGCAACTGGAAGGCCGCGACATCTACATCCGCGAAGGCTGCGTCGGTTGCCACTCGCAGATGATCCGTCCGTTCCGCGCCGAAACCGAACGCTACGGCCACTATTCGGTGGCTGGGGAAAGCGTGTGGGATCACCCGTTCCTGTGGGGTTCCAAGCGTACCGGTCCGGACCTGGCCCGGGTCGGTTCGCGTTACTCGGATGACTGGCACCGTGCGCACTTGTACAACCCGCGCAACGTCGTGCCGGAATCGAAAATGCCGGCCTACCCGTGGCTGGTTACCCAGCCGGTCGACAGCAGCCACACCGAAACCAAGCTCAAGGTCATGCGCACCCTCGGCGTGCCGTACACCGACGACGACATCAGCGGTGCGGTGGCCAGCCTCAAGGGCAAGACCGAAATGGACGCCCTCGTCTCCTACCTGCAAGTGCTTGGCACTGCGATCAAGAGCAAGAGGTGATTTGAGATGGCCTTTGAAATGAGCGCGGGGCTGATTCGCGGCCTCGGCACGGTCGTGGTGTTCGTGGCCTTCGTCGGCCTGACCCTGTGGGTGTTCAACCGCAAACGCACGCCGGAATTTGCCGAAGCGCGCCTGCTGCCGTTTGCCGACGAGCCGCAACCCGACCCAACCCCTGCAACTGAAACAAGGAGTACCCGGTCATGACCACCTTCTGGAGTACGTGGATCTGCGTACTGACCATCGGCAGCCTGATCGGCCTGACCTGGCTGCTGGTCGGCACCCGTCGGGGCGAAACCAAGGGCAGCGTCGACCAGACCATGGGCCACAGCTTCGACGGCATCGAGGAGTACGACAACCCGCTGCCGCAGTGGTGGTTCATGCTGTTTGCCGGCACGCTGGTGTTTTCCGTGGGCTATCTGATCCTTTATCCGGGCCTCGGCAACTGGAAAGGCATCCTGCCCGGCTACGAGGACGGCTGGACCGGCGTCCACGAGTGGGAAAAGGAAATGAGCAAGGCCGACGCCAAATTCGGGCCGATCTTCGCCAAGTTCGCCGCGATGCCGGTGGAAGAAGTGGCGAAGGATCCGCAGGCGCTGAAAATGGGTGGCCGTCTGTTCGCCTCCAACTGCTCGGTGTGCCATGGCTCGGATGCCAAAGGCGCGTTCGGCTTCCCTAACCTCGCCGACAAGGACTGGCGTTGGGGCGGCAGCGCCGAAACCATCAAGACCACCATCATGGGTGGCCGGATGGCGGCGATGCCGGCGTGGGGTGAAGTGCTGGGCGAGGCTGGCGTGAAAAACGTTGCCGCCTATGTGCGTCATGAACTGGCGGGGCTGCCATTGCCGGCGGACAACAAGGCGGATCTGCAAGCCGGTCAGCAGGCGTTCAGCACCACCTGCATCGCCTGCCACGGGGCAAACGGCCAGGGCACTGAAGCCATGGGCGCGCCAAATCTGACGCACCCGGCCGGTTTCATCTACGGCACCAGCCTGACCCAACTCGAGCAGACCATTCGCCATGGCCGTCAAGGCCACATGCCAGCTCAGAACGAGCTGTTGGGCAACGATAAAGTGCAATTGCTGGCCGCTTATGTGTACAGCCTTAGCAATGGATTGAATACAGAAAAACTGATTACTGAAGACAATAAAAAGTAATCATTGCGTACAACACTGCCGCACGTTTCCAGTGCGGCAGTTTCCAGCCCCTTTGCGACGCATTGTCGCACCCCATCAGCCCCTCTCCTTTCGGTTACCCGGATTCGGGTCTACGCTTGCTCGATGCGGACTGGCCCGTGCCGGTTCCAGGTCGACCCTGAGCGAGGCGTTGAACGAATCGGCTGACTGACATGGCCGCAAAGGCCGGTAGATACCGGCTGTCGTGCCGATTACCGTCCGTCACCCGAACCGAGCGTTCGAACACACCCCGTTACATCCGACCGGGACCCCTCGCTTTTTTCGTCCGCTGCGACATTTTGCCCGAGGGCAATTTTGTCCTTACGCGGCGCATGGAAAGGCCGCAGAATCAGCGTTGGAAAGCATTGACCCAGGTCATGGCGCGTTGCATTGACCCCCTGCTTTCTACATACTTGCGGCCGATTTTAATCCTAATAAAACACCCAAACCGTGGAACCTTAGAATGAGCACAGCAATCAGTCCGACTGCTTATAACTATAAGGTAGTCCGCCAGTTCGCCATCATGACGGTGGTCTGGGGGATCCTTGGCATGGGGCTCGGTGTCTTCATCGCCTCGCAACTGGTCTGGCCGGAGCTGAATTTCGGTCTGCCGTGGACGAGCTTTGGACGCCTGCGCCCGTTGCACACAAACCTGGTGATTTTCGCCTTCGGTGGTTGTGCACTGTTTGCCACTTCCTACTATGTCGTGCAGCGAACCTGCCAGACGCGACTGATTTCCGACAGCCTCGCGGCCTTCACCTTCTGGGGATGGCAAGCGGTCATTGTCGGCGCGATCATTACCTTGCCGCTGGGTTACACCACCACCAAGGAATACGCGGAACTGGAATGGCCTCTCGCCATTCTGCTGGCCATTGTCTGGGTCACCTACGGTCTGGTGTTCTTCGGCACCATCACCAAGCGCAAGACCAAACACATCTATGTCGGTAACTGGTTCTACGGTGCGTTCATCGTGGTGACCGCGATGCTGCACATCGTCAACCACATGTCGCTGCCGGTCAGCCTGTTCAAGTCCTACTCGGCCTACTCGGGCGCCACCGACGCGATGATCCAGTGGTGGTACGGCCACAACGCCGTGGGCTTCTTCCTGACCACCGGTTTCCTGGGGATGATGTACTACTTCGTGCCGAAACAGGCCGAACGTCCGATCTACTCCTATCGTCTGTCGATCGTGCACTTCTGGGCGCTGATCACCCTGTATATCTGGGCCGGCCCGCACCACCTGCACTACACCGCTCTGCCGGACTGGGCACAATCGCTGGGCATGGCAATGTCGATCATCCTGCTGGCGCCGAGCTGGGGCGGCATGATCAACGGCATGATGACCCTGTCGGGCGCCTGGCATAAGCTGCGCACCGACCCGATCCTGCGTTTCCTCGTGGTATCGCTGGCGTTCTACGGCATGTCGACCTTCGAAGGTCCGATGATGGCGATCAAGACCGTCAACTCGCTCTCGCACTACACCGACTGGACCATCGGCCACGTACACGCCGGTGCACTCGGCTGGGTAGCGATGATCTCGATCGGCGCGATCTACCACATGATCCCGAAACTGTTCGGCCGCGCGCAGATGCACAGCGTCGGTCTGATCAACGCGCACTTCTGGCTCGCGACCATCGGTACCGTGCTGTACATCGCTTCGATGTGGGTCAACGGCATCACTCAAGGCCTGATGTGGCGTGCAATCAACGACGACGGCACCCTCACCTACTCGTTCGTCGAAGCGCTGCAGGCCAGCCATCCTGGCTACATCGTCCGTGCCCTGGGCGGTGCGTTCTTCGCCAGCGGCATGCTGTTGATGGCCTACAACGTGTGGCGCACCGTTCGCGCCTCGGACCCGGCTGAAGCTGAAGCCGCCGCCAAGATCGCCGTAGTTGGAGCTCACTGATGAAGCATGAAGCTGTCGAGAAGAATATTGGCCTGCTGGCCTTCTTCATGGTCATCGCCGTCAGCGTCGGTGGCCTGACCCAAATCGTTCCGCTGTTCTTCCAGGACGTCACCAACAAGCCGGTCGAAGGCATGAAGCCGCGCACCGCCCTTGAACTGGAAGGCCGCGACGTTTACATCGCCAACGGCTGTGTCGGCTGCCACTCGCAGATGATCCGTCCGTTCCGTGCCGAAACCGAACGCTACGGCCATTACTCGGTCGCCGGTGAAAGCGTCTGGGATCACCCGTTCCTGTGGGGTTCCAAGCGTACCGGCCCGGACCTGGCCCGCGTCGGCGGTCGTTACTCCGATGACTGGCAGCGTGCGCACTTGTACAACCCGCGCAACGTAGTGCCTGAGTCGAAAATGCCGGCCTACCCGTTCCTCGTAGAAAACAAGCTCGATGGCAAAGACACGGCCAGGAAAATGGAAGTGTTGCGCACGCTCGGCGTCCCTTACACCGACGAAGACATCGCCGGTGCCAGGGATGCCGTGAAGGGCAAAACCGAAATGGACGCGCTGGTGGCCTATCTGCAAGGCCTGGGCACCATCATCAAAAGCAAACGGTGATTCTTAATGGATATCGGGATGATTCGAGGCCTGGGCACCGTTGTCGTGATGGTCGCCTTCATCGGCCTGGCGTTGTGGGTGTTCAGCCCCAAGCGCAAGTCGGAGTTTGAAGACGCGACCTTGCTGCCCTTCGCGGATGATCCCGAAGCCATCAAGCACGTCGAGCAAGCTTCTAGGAGTAACAAAGAATGACTACATTCTGGAGTCTGTACGTCACAGTCCTCAGTCTCGGTACGATCTTTTCCCTGACCTGGCTGTTGCTGTCGACCCGCAAGGGTCAGCGCGCCGAGCAGACCGACGAGACGGTCGGCCACTCCTTCGACGGGATCGAGGAGTACGACAACCCGCTGCCGAAATGGTGGTTCATGCTGTTCGTGGGCACCATCGTGTTCGCGTTGGGTTATCTGGTGCTGTACCCAGGCCTGGGCAGTTGGAAAGGTCTGCTGCCGGGCTACAACTACCTCGATACCGAGAAGCAGACCCCGTTCGCCAACGGCCAGACCGGCTGGACCGGCGTTCACGAGTGGGAAAAGGAAATGGCTCGCTCGGACGCCAAGTTCGGTCCGATCTTCGCCAAGTTCGCGGCGATGCCGATCGAGGAAGTCGCGAAGGATCCGCAAGCCCTGAAGATGGGTGGCCGTCTGTTCGCCTCCAACTGCTCGGTCTGCCACGGTTCCGACGCCAAGGGCGCTTATGGTTTCCCTAACCTGACCGACGCCGACTGGCGCTGGGGCGGCGAACCGGAAACCATCAAGACCACCATCATGGGCGGTCGTCACGCCGTGATGCCGGCCTGGGCGGAAGTGATCGGTGAGCAAGGCGTGGCCGACGTGGCCGCGTTCGTGCTGACCAATCTGGATGGCCGCAAGCTGCCGGAAGGCACCAAGGCGGATCCGGCCAACGGCCAGAAACTGTTCGCTGCCAACTGCGTAGCGTGCCACGGTCCGGAAGGCAAAGGCACCCCGGCAATGGGCGCCCCGAACCTGACCCACCCGGCCGCGTTCATCTACGGTTCGAGCTTCGCGCAGCTGCAGCAGACCATCCGTTACGGCCGTCAGGGCCAGATGCCTGCCCAGGAACAACTGCAAGGCAACGACAAGGTTCACCTGCTGGCGGCTTATGTTTACAGCCTGTCCCACGGTGAAAAACCAGCGGAAGCCGAGGCCCAGTAAGGCCAACGTTTGAAGCAAAAAAAACGGCCCCGCCAATGAGAATTGGCGGGGCCGTTGCTTATGGCCGACTGGCCCAGATGGATTTCAGCGGAACCGTGTCCGCGAATTGCGGTTTTTGCCAATCATTGTTCTCGATCAGATTGCCATGCAGTTGCTTGCGATCATCCGAAAAGCTAGCTGTCAGGTACGTCTGCTGGGACGCCGCGCCGCTGAGAAACGAACCTCTCCGACATTTTTCGAGTACGCAGATCAATCTGTGGGGCTAAAAGAACCACATCGCAGCTTCACATCTCGCAACCGAAATTCGTTGGGCACATTGGCTGGCAAGCGATAACGTCCTTCGGCAGCCGATGCGCTGCGACCTCACCACTCATCTTGCAAGGAAGGCATACGATGAACGAACAACATCAGAATCAGGACGGTGATGAGCCGATTCAAACGGATGAACAGACGCCACAAAATGATGTGACCGATAGCAACAGCCTGAAACGACAAAAGCGCTCCACGAAAGGCAATGCCGCAGCTGACAGAAAAAAAGGCACCGGTGGAATGGATAGCCTTGGCGGCGGCCGGATACTGTGAACGACCGATGAAAGCGGCTGCGTCTGCTCTTGTGCAGCGCAGCCGCCTCAATGTCAGCAGTGCCTGTCGTCTATAGTCAATTGATCTGCATCATGCTTTGCTGCATTCGCTACACCATTCAGGTTTTTTCCCCAACGCGACCAAAGGTCGCACCCGTTCGTCGGTGGTACAGGCGTATCATTGGGCCACTGCAACACCCCTTTTTGACCCCGGTCGGCACGTATCGACCGAGGCATTTTTCCACTGCCGTGGGATGCAATGATGAGCAACCAGATTCCGGTACACGACGTCACGCCGCCCGACAAGAACGCGAACAACAGCGTCGATCTTTACGCCGCTCGAGAAAAAATCTACACAAGAGCTTTCACCGGCCTGTTCCGCAATCTGCGGATGATGGGCGGCACGGCGCTGTTCCTGTTGTATTTCGGTACGGTGTGGCTGAACTGGGGCGGCCATCAGGCCGTGTGGTGGAACCTGCCGGAACGCAAGTTCTTCATTTTCGGCGCCACCTTCTGGCCCCAGGATTTCATCCTGCTTTCGGGCCTGCTGATCATTGCCGCATTCGGCCTGTTCTTCATCACGGTGTATGCCGGGCGGGTCTGGTGCGGTTATACCTGCCCACAAAGCGTGTGGACGTGGATTTTCATGTGGTGCGAAAAGGTCACCGAAGGCGACCGCAACCAGCGCATCAAGCTGGACAAGGCGCCGATGAGTGCCAACAAGTTCCTGCGCAAGTTCGCCAAGCACGCCATGTGGTTGCTGATCGGTTTCGTCACCGGCATGACCTTCGTCGGCTACTTCTCGCCGATCCGTGAACTGGTCTTTGACTTCTTCACCGGGCAAGCCGATGGCTGGTCGTATTTCTGGGTCGGCTTCTTCACCCTCGCCACGTACGGCAACGCCGGCTGGTTGCGGGAGCAGGTGTGCATCTACATGTGTCCGTATGCGCGCTTCCAGAGCGTGATGTTCGACAAGGACACCCTGATTGTTTCCTACGACCCGCGGCGCGGCGAAAGCCGTGGCCCGCGCAAGAAAGGCGTCGACTACAAGGCCCTGGGCCTGGGCGACTGCATCGACTGCACCATGTGCGTTCAGGTCTGCCCGACCGGCATCGACATCCGCGACGGCCTGCAGATCGAGTGCATCGGTTGCGCCGCATGCATCGACGCCTGCGACAGCATCATGGACAAGATGGATTACCCGCGCGGGCTGATCAGCTACACCACCGAACACAATTTATCCGGGCAGAAGACCCATAAACTGCGCCCGCGCCTGATCGGCTACGCCGTGGTGCTGCTGGCGATGATCAGCCTGTTGGTGACCGCATTCTTCATGCGTTCGCTGGTGGGTTTCGACGTCAGCAAAGACCGCGTGCTTTACCGTGAAAACGCCGAAGGCCGGATCGAAAACGTCTACAGCCTGAAGATCATGAACAAGGATCAGCGCGACCACACTTATGTGCTGGAAGCTGCCGGCTTGCCGGATCTGCGCCTGCAAGGCAAACGCGAGATCAAGGTGCCGGCCGGGGAAATCTTCAGCATGCCGGTCGAACTGTCGAGCGCACCTGAACAATTGCCATCGAGCACCAACGAGGTGAAATTCATCCTCAAGGATGCCGATGACGACAGCGTCCACGTAGAAGCCAAGAGCCGTTTCATCGGCCCACAAAATCGTTGAGAGAACTGAACATGCCCGCAGCAAACTCCGCAAGTCCCTGGTACAAGCACCTTTGGCCATGGATCATCATCGGGATTCTGGCCTGCTCGGTGACCCTGACGCTGTCCATGGTGACCATTGCGGTGAACAACCCGGACAACCTGGTCAACGATAACTACTACGAGGCCGGCAAAGGCATCAACCGTTCACTGGATCGCGAACTGCTGGCGCAGACCCTGAAGATGCGCGCTGCCGTGCATCTGGATGATGTCACCGGCGAAGTCGATCTGCGCCTGAGCGGCGACAGCCAGCCGAAAACCCTGGAACTGAACCTGATCTCGCCGACTCAACCGGAGAAGGATCGCAAGATTGTTTTGGCTCGCAGCGAGACCGAACAGGGCCGGTACATCGGCCAGTTGAGGGACAAGATCGAAGGCCGGCGTTTTGTTGAATTGCTGGGCACCCAGGACGATCACGTGTGGCGGATGTTCGAGGAAGAGCTGGTCAGCCATGACAAGGATTTGTTGCTCGGTGATGAGCCGTTGCAGGGCGCTGAAGACCTGAAGCAGTAAGCCTGACTCTGATCGCACCCACGCTCTGCGTGGGCACGCAGCCACGGACGCTCCGCGTCCCGGCCGAAGCGGACGCGGAGCGTCCGTGGAGGCAGTCCCACGCGGAACGTGGGAACGATCATCGGAACGCCTCATGACCATTCCAGTCCCCTGCTACCACTGCGCCCTGCCCGTCCCTTCCGGCAGCCGCTTCACCGCCGTCGTGCTCGGGGAATCCCGCGAGTTCTGCTGCCCCGGCTGTCAGGCGGTGGCCGAAGCCATCGTCGCCGGTGGCCTGGAAAGCTATTACCAGCATCGCAGCGAAGCCTCGGCCAACCCCGAAGCGCTGCCGGTGCAACTGGTCGATGAGCTTGAGTTGTACGACCGCGCCGACGTGCAACAACCCTTCGTGCGCCACGAAGGTGAACTGGCCGAAACCACGCTGCTGATGGAAGGCATCAGTTGCGCCGCGTGCGGCTGGCTGATCGAGAAACACCTGCGCACGCTGCCCGCCGTGGCCGAGGCGCGGTTGAACCTGTCCAATCATCGCCTGCATGTGCGCTGGGCTGACGCTCAGTTGCCGCTGAGCCAGATCCTCGGCGAACTGCGCCACATTGGCTATGCCGCACACCCGTATCAGGCCGACCGCGCCAGCGAACAACTGGCCAGCGAAAACCGCCTCGCCTTGCGCCAACTCGGCGTCGCCGGACTGCTGTGGTTCCAGGCGATGATGGCGACCATGGCTACCTGGCCGGAATTCAACATCGATCTCAGCCCGGAGCTGCACACCATCCTGCGCTGGGTCGCGCTGTTCCTCACCACGCCGATTGTGTTCTACAGCTGCGCGCCGTTTTTCAAGGGCGCCATGCGTGACCTGCGCACCCGTCACCTGACCATGGACGTCTCGGTGTCGCTGGCGATCGGCGCGGCGTATGTCGCCGGGATCTGGACCTCGATCACCGGGATCGGCGAACTGTATTTCGACGCGGTGGGCATGTTTGCGCTGTTCCTGCTTGCCGGGCGCTACCTCGAACGCCGCGCCCGCGAGCGCACCGCCGCTGCCACCGCGCAACTGGTCAATCTGTTGCCCGCCTCGTGTCTGCGTCTCGACGATGCCGGCCAGAGTGAACGCATCCTGCTCAGCGAACTGCGCCTCGGTGATCGGGTGCTGGTGCAGCCCGGCTCGGTGCTGCCGGCGGACGGCAAGATCCTCGATGGCCAGTCGAGCATCGACGAATCGGTGCTAACCGGCGAATACCTGCCGCAGCCGCGCGCCATAGGCGATGCTGTCACCGCCGGCACGC
Organism: Pseudomonas sp. B26(2017); assembly: GCF_002113045.1. Taxonomy (NCBI): domain Bacteria; kingdom Pseudomonadati; phylum Pseudomonadota; class Gammaproteobacteria; order Pseudomonadales; family Pseudomonadaceae; genus Pseudomonas; species Pseudomonas sp. B26(2017). The sequence goes on from NZ_NEJJ01000015.1 coordinate 102,969, forward strand.
TGAACGTGGAAGGCGCGCTGACCGTCGAGGTGCAGGCGCTGGGCCAGGAAACACGACTGTCGGCCATCGTCCGCCTGCTGGATCGCGCCCAGGCAGAAAAACCACGGCTGGCGGAAATCGCCGACCGCGCTGCGCAGTGGTTTTTGTTGTTGTCGCTGATCGCGGCGGCCGCCATTGGCCTGCTGTGGTGGGAGCTGGATTCGTCGCGAGCATTCTGGATCGTCCTCGCCATGCTGGTGGCGACCTGCCCGTGCGCGCTGTCGCTGGCGACGCCAACCGCCCTCACCGCTGCCACCGGTACCCTGCACAAACTCGGCCTGCTACTGACGCGCGGCCATGTGCTGGAAGGGCTGAACCAGATCGACACGGTGATTTTCGACAAGACCGGTACCCTCACCGAAGGCCGACTGGTGCTGCGTTCGATCCGACCGCTTGGCGCCCTCGACAGCGATCAATGCCTGAGCCTCGCCGCCGCCCTGGAAAACCGTTCGGAACACCCGATCGCCCGCGCCTTCGGTCGCGCGCCACTGGCTGCCGAAGACGTCCACAGCACGCCTGGCCTGGGGCTTGAAGGGTCGGTCGATGAGCAGCGTTTGCGCATCGGTCAAGCGGCGTTTGTGTGTGATCTCAGCGGCGCGCCGGTGCCTTCGATGCCGAAGGAACCGGGTCAATGGCTACTGCTCGGTGACCGTCAGGGGCCGCTGGCCTGGTTCGCCCTCGACGACCGTCTGCGCGATGACGCCCCGGCCCTGCTCGCCGCATGCAAGGCGCGCGGCTGGCGCACGCTGCTGCTGTCGGGCGACAGTTCGCCGATGGTCGCCAGCGTCGCCGCCGAACTGGGCATCGATGAGGCGCGCGGCGGCCTGCGCCCGGATGACAAGTTGCAAGTGCTGCAACAACTGCACAAGGACGGCCGCAAGGTGTTGATGCTCGGTGACGGGGTCAACGATGTGCCGGTACTGGCCGCCGCCGACATCAGCGTGGCCATGGGCTCGGCCACCGATCTTGCGAAAACCAGCGCCGACGCAGTGTTGCTGTCCAACCGTCTCGACGCACTGGTACAAGCCTTCACGCTGGCCCGCCGCACCCGCCGGGTGATCATCGAGAACCTGTTGTGGGCCGCGCTGTACAATGGCCTCATGTTGCCGTTCGCCGCCCTCGGCTGGATCACTCCGGTGTGGGCCGCCGTCGGCATGTCGATCAGTTCGCTGACCGTGGTGCTCAACGCCCTGCGCCTGACTCGCCTGCCGAGCGCGCCGGCCGTCAACGCCACGTCAGAAACCCGCCCGCTGCCGGCCTGAGCCGCGCGGGCATGGAGTACAGATGCCAGCTCTCTACGTGATGATTCCGGCCGCGCTGCTGATCGTGGCCATCGCCGTCTACATCTTTTTCTGGGCTGTGGACAGCGGCCAGTACGACGACCTCGACGGCCCGGCCCACAGCATCCTGTTCGACGATCAGGATCCGAACCATACCGCCGCTGTGGACGAAGCCAACCCCGCGAAACCGGACGACAAGGCGCCACCCCATGCTTGAACTGGCGCCGCTGCTGGTGTCTGCGTTGATTCTCGGCCTGCTCGGCGGCGGGCATTGCCTGGGCATGTGCGGTGGTCTGATGGGCGCGCTGACCCTGGCGATTCCCAAGGAACAACGCAGCCGACGCTTTCGATTGCTGCTGGCCTATAACCTCGGGCGGATTCTCAGCTATGCCACGGCGGGATTGCTGATCGGACTGGCGGGATGGGCCGTGGCGAACAGTCCTGCTGCGCTGTTCATGCGCGTGCTTGCGGGTTTGCTGCTGATCGCCATGGGCCTGTATCTGGCAGGCTGGTGGAGCGGCCTGACTCGCATCGAAAGCCTCGGTCGCGGACTGTGGCGCTACATTCAACCCGTCGCCAATCGCCTGCTGCCGGTGTCGAGCCTGCCCCGGGCCTTGCTGCTGGGCGCTCTGTGGGGCTGGCTGCCGTGCGGGCTTGTTTACAGCACGTTGCTGTGGTCGGCCAGTCAGGGCAATGCTCTCGACAGTGCATTGCTGATGCTCGCTTTCGGGCTCGGCACCTGGCCGGTGCTGCTGGCGACCGGCCTCGCGGCCGAGCGGGTCACGGCGCTGTTGCGCAAACGCAGCGTACGCATGGCCGGCGGTCTGCTGGTGATCCTGTTCGGCATCTGGACTCTGCCGGGCCCGCACCAGCACTGGCTGATGGGCCACTGATCCCGTTGATGCAAATCAAGATGCCTTTTCGCGCCCTCCCCTAGACTCGGCACACTGCCAGCCTATCCGGGGGAATGCCCGCATGCTCGACGCCATTCGTTGGGACACCGATTTGATCCGCCGCTACGACCTGGCGGGGCCGCGCTACACCTCGTACCCGACGGCCGTACAATTTCACAGTCAGGTCGGCACCTTCGACCTGTTCCACGCCCTGCGCGACAGCCGCAAGGCCCTGCGCCCTTTGTCGCTGTACGTGCACGTGCCGTTCTGCGCGAACATTTGCTACTACTGCGCCTGCAACAAGGTCATCACCAAAGATCGCGGCCGCGCGCTGCCGTATCTGCAACGGCTCGAGCAGGAAATCCAGCTGATCGCCTGCCACCTCGACCCCGCACAGAAAGTCGAGCAACTGCACTTCGGCGGCGGCACGCCGACCTTTCTCAGCCACGACGAACTGCGCCAGTTGATGGCGCACCTGCGCAAGCACTTCAACCTGCTGGATGATGATTCCGGCGACTACGGCATCGAGATTGACCCGCGCGAAGCCGACTGGTCGACCATGGGCCTGCTGCGCGAATTAGGCTTCAACCGGGTCAGTATCGGCCTGCAAGACCTCGACCCGGCGGTACAACGGGCGGTCAATCGCCTGCAAAGCCTGGAAGAAACCCGCGCGGTGATCGACGCAGCGCGGACTCTGCAATTTCGCTCGATCAACATCGACCTGATCTACGGCCTGCCCAAACAGACCCCGGACAATTTCGCCCGCACCGTCGAGGAAGTCATCAGCCTGCAACCGGACCGGCTCTCGGTGTTCAACTACGCGCACCTGCCGGAACGCTTCATGCCACAGCGGCGGATCAACGGCAACGAACTGCCAAGCCCGGCGCAGAAACTGGAAATGCTGCAACGCACCATCGAACAACTGACCGCCGCCGGCTATCGCTACATCGGCATGGACCACTTCGCCCTGCCCGACGATGAACTGGCGATTGCTCAGGAAGAATCGACCCTGCAGCGCAACTTCCAGGGCTACACCACTCACGGTCATTGCGACCTGATCGGGCTGGGCGTGTCGGCCATCAGCCAGATCGGCGACCTGTACTGCCAGAACAGCAGCGACCTCAATCACTACCAGAACACCCTCGCCGGCGCGCAACTGGCCACCAGTCGTGGTCTGGTGTGTAACGCTGACGATCGCCTGCGTCGTGCAGTGATCCAGCAACTGATCTGCAATTTCAGCCTGGATTTCGCCGAGATCGAACGCAGCTTCAACATCGATTTTCAGGGTTATTTCGGCGCGCTCTGGCCGCAATTGCAGGGCATGGCGCAGGACGGGCTGATCGAACTGGATCGCGAGCGCATCACCGTGCTGCCGGCCGGTCGCCTGCTGGTACGTTCGGTGTGCATGGTGTTCGACGCCTACCTGGAACAGCAAAACCGCCAGCGTTTCTCGCGGGTGATCTAGCTTTTTCAAGCACAACGCAGGGGTTGTCCGGGTATCACGGTCATCGAAACGGTGCCTTGCACGCCGTCCGAGACACGTTTATCGGCCGTCATCCCTGCGGCTTCATGCCTTGGGGGCAATCTCGCCACAGGCTGGCCTGAATGTCCTCCGCTGGGTTACCCTTACGCCTTATGTGTGTTTTCCCACAAGGATTTAAGAAATGTCCGAGCCAGTTAAACTGCGCGCTCACAACCAGGCTAATTGCAAGGATTGCAGCCTGGCCCCTCTCTGCCTGCCACTTTCGCTGAATCTGGAAGACATGGATGCGCTGGACGAAATCGTTAAACGTGGCCGCCCGCTGAAAAAGGGTGAGTTCCTGTTCCGTCAGGGCGACACCTTCGATTCCGTTTATGCAGTACGCTCCGGCGCCCTGAAGACCTTCAGCCTGAGCGACACCGGCGAAGAACAACTGACCGGTTTCCACCTGCCGAGCGAACTGGTCGGGCTGTCCGGCATGGACACCGAGAAACACCCGGTTTCCGCCCAGGCGCTGGAAACCACTTCGGTTTGCGAAATTCCCTTCGAACGCCTCGACGAACTGGCCCTGCAACTGCCGCAGCTGCGCCGTCAGTTGATGCGCGTGATGAGCCGCGAAATCCGCGATGACCAGCAAATGATGTTGCTGCTGTCGAAGAAAACCGCCGACGAGCGCATCGCCACGTTCCTGGTCAACCTGTCGGCGCGTTTCCGCGCTCGCGGCTTCTCGGCCAACCAGTTCCGCCTGAGCATGTCCCGCAATGAAATCGGCAACTACCTGGGGCTGGCGGTGGAAACCGTGTCCCGGGTCTTCACCCGCTTCCAGCAGAACGAACTGATCGCAGCCGAGGGCAAGGAAATCCATATCCTCGACCCGATCCAACTCTGCGCCCTGGCCGGCGGCTCGCTCGAAGTCTGATCTCGACCCGCGGCCGAGCGTATCGTTTCAGCCGCGGGTATACTGCGCCGTTTGCAGCCCTGCCAGGACACCTCGACGATGGTCTTCGACTCCTTCGACATCAAATCCCTGATCCGCCCCGTGATCGACTTCCCGAAACCGGGTGTGATCTTTCGCGACATCACCCCGCTGTTCCAGTCGCCCAAGGCCCTGCGCCTTGTGATGGACAGCTTCGCCCACCGCTATGTGGAAGCCGACTTCACCCACATCGGCGCGATGGACGCTCGCGGTTTCCTGATCGGGTCGGTGCTGGCCTATCAGCTGAACAAGCCGCTGGTGCTGTTTCGCAAGCAAGGCAAACTGCCGGCGGATGTGCTGGCCGAAGGCTACGCAACCGAGTACGGCGAAGCGTTCCTCGAAGTGCACGCCGACAGCCTGTGCGAAGGCGATTCGGTGGTGATGTTCGATGACCTGATCGCCACCGGTGGCACGCTGATCGCAGCGGCCAACCTGATCCGCCGCATGGGCGCCCGTGTTCACGAAGCGGCGGCGATCATTGATCTGCCGGAGCTGGGTGGTTCGCAGCGTCTTGAGGACATGGGGATTGCGACGTTCTGCCTGACGCAGTTTGCCCTGACTGACAAGTAAAACCCCGCGCCCGATCGTTCCCACGCTCTGCGTGGGAATGCCTCAACGGACGCTCCGCGTTCGGCTTTGGAAGGGACGCGGAGCGTCCCGGGCTGCATTCCCACGCAGAGCGTGGGAACGATCAACACCGAGGATTACAGTCCCATCTGCTTGCTGATGATCTCGTTCATCACTTCCCGCGTCCCGCCGCCAATCGACAGAATGCGGTTATCCCGGTACAGCCGCTCCACCAGGCTTTCGCGCATATAACCCAGCCCGCCAAGAATCTGCACCGCCTCGTTGGTAATGCGATCCGAAGTGTCCGTGGCAAAGTTCTTGGCCATGGAAATTTCCTTGATCACGCTCTGCCCCGCCGCCATCTTCGCCGCCTGCCGGTAGGTGAACTCCCGCGAGACTTCCAGCGCCGTGGCCATTTCCGCAAGGCGATGCTTGATCACCTGGAACTTGCCGATGGGTTTGCCGAACGCCTGCCGCTCCTTCGCCCATTTCAGGCTCTCTTCCAGCGCCAGTTGCGCGGTCATGTTGGCCATCAAGGCCAACGCCAGACGCTCGCTCTGAAAGTTGCCCATGATGCAGGCAAACCCCATGTTCTGCGCGCCGATCAGATTGCCCACCGGCACCGGGCAATCGTCGAAGAACAATTCAGCGGTGTCCGACGCCCACCAGCCCATTTTCTTCAGTTGCCGGCCAACGGTGAAACCGGGTGTGCCCTTCTCGATCAGTAGCAGGCTGATGCCGGCAAAACCGGGCGCACCGGTGCGCACCGCGACGGTGTAGTAATCGGCGCGCACGCCACTGGTGATAAAGGTTTTACTGCCGCTGACCCGGTAATGATCGCCATCGCGCACGGCGCGGGTCTGCAGGTTGGCGACGTCGGAGCCGCCGCCCGGCTCGGTCACTGCCAGGGCGCTGATCTTCTCGCCGCTGAGCACTTGAGGGACGACCCGGTCACGGACTTCGGGCCGGGCCCATTTGACGATCGGCGGCAAACCGATATCAAGCGAACCGAGCCCGGCTACAAGCCCGCCGGAGCCACAACGCATCAGTTCTTCGCTGGCGGCGATCTTGGCGAACAGATCTCCTTCGTGACTGCCACCCAGCGCTTCGGGGTAACCGATGCCGAGGATGCCGGCCGCACCGGCCTTGAGGTAAAGCTCACGGGGAAAGCTTTCGGCTTCTTCCCACGTATCGATGTCCGGCAGGATCTCGCGCTCGACGAAACGTCTGACGCTGTCGCGGACCAATTGGTGGCTGGGGTCGAAGTATTCCTGGAAGGCGGGCATCGGCGAACTCCATGGAAGGGTTCGCCGAACTTAACCGAGCGCTTGCTTGGTTTTCAACAGGATTGTGTGGCTCAGAGGGAAATCGGCTTGCGCCCTGCAAACGAGTGAGCCAGCGTACCGCCGTCCACCAGTTCCAGTTCGCCACCCAACGGTACGCCGTGAGCGATGCGCGAGGCGATCAGGCCTTTGCTCTGCAGCAACTGAGCAATGTAGTGGGCGGTTGCTTCACCTTCCACGGTCGGGTTGGTGGCGAGGATGACTTCGGTGAAGGTGCCCGCCTCTTCGATCCGCGCCATCAATTGCGGGATGCCGATGGCTTCCGGTCCCAGGCCGTCCAGCGGCGACAGGTGCCCCTTGAGCACGAAGTAGCGACCGCGGAACCCGGTTTGCTCGACCGCGTAGACATCCATCGGCCCTTCCACCACGCACAACAGCGTGTCGTCGCGGCGGGTGTCGGCGCATTGCGGGCACAGATCGTCTTCGGTCAGCGTGCGGCACTGACGGCAGTGTCCGACCCCCTCCATGGCCTGGCTCAGGGCCTGGGCCAGGCGCGTGCCGCCGCTGCGGTCACGCTCGAGCAACTGCAACGCCATACGCTGGGCAGTTTTCTGACCCACGCCCGGCAAAGTTCGCAGGGCGTCGATCAGTTGGCGAATCAAAGGGCTGAAGCTCATGGGGAAAAAGTCCGACAAAACGACGAGACGCGGTTTATACCCGCGCCTCCGGCCAGCGTCAAATCCTCAGTCCTGTGCAACCTTCACCACCAGTTTGCCGAAGTTACGCCCCTCCAGCAGCCCGATAAACGCCTGCGGTGCCTGCTCCAGGCCCTCGACCACGTCCTCGCGGAATTTCACCTTGCCATCGCGCACCCACGGCACCATGGCGCTGATGAATTCCGGCTGACGGTCGCCGTAGTCGTCAAACACGATGAAGCCCTGAATTCGCACGCGTTTGGTCAACAGAGTGCGTTGCAAGGCAGGCAAGCGATCCGGGCCTTTCGGCGCTTCCGAGGCGTTGTAGCCGGCGATCAGGCCGCACAGCGGGATCCGCGCCTTGGGATTGAGCAGAGGGACGACCGCATCGAAAACATGGCCGCCAACGTTTTCGTAATAGATGTCGATGCCATTGGGACAGGCCTTGGCCAGTTGCTCGGCAAAGTCCGGTGCCTTGTGATCGATGCAGGCGTCGAAGCCCAATTGCTCGACCACGTATTTGCACTTCTCGGCACCACCGGCCACGCCGACGGCGCGCAGGCCTTTGATCTTCGCCACCTGGCCAACCACCGAGCCCACTGCACCGGAAGCGGCGGCGACCACCAGAGTCTCCCCTTCTTTTGGCTGGCCGATGTCCATCAGGCCCATATAGGCGGTCATGCCGGGCATGCCCAGCACGCCGAGGGCCATCGACGGGCTCGGCAGGCCGGACGGGATCGGGATGATGTTTCGGCCGTCGCTGATGCTGTGGCTTTGCCAGCCGGTGGCACCCACCACCAGATCGCCGGGGTGGAATTTCGGATGACGTGACTGTTCTACACGGCTGACAGCGCCGCCGGTCATCACCTCGCCGATCTGTACCGGCGCCGCGTAGGACGGCGCATCACTCATGCGCCCGCGCATGTAGGGATCGAGTGACAGGTACAGGGTCTTGAGCAACACCTGGCCGTCTTCAAGGTCCGGCAGCGCCTCGCGCTCCAGACGGAAGTTCTCGGGCGTTGGCGCGCCCACCGGTCGCGAGGCCAGCACGAAGCGTTGATTGAGGGTCAGAGAGTCGGACATGTCAGCGTCTCCTTTGAATGATGAATTCGGTGGTATAGGGAGCAGACCTTGGTGGGGATGGTGCGTTCCGTTTGATAAGCGATCGTCGAGGTATCGAATCGTCCACTTTGTCGGGGTCAGTCCAGAGCGTGGGAACGATCAACAGGCCAAAAAAAATGCCAGGCACGATGCCTGGCATTTTTTGTCGCTCATCCAACCCGCCAAGGCGAATCAGAACGGCAGTTTCATACCGGCCGGCAGGTTCATGCCAGCGGTCATGCTGCCCATTTTCGCCTGGTTGTTGGCTTCGATCTGACGCACGGCGGCGTTGACGGCTGCAGCCACCAGATCCTCGACCACTTCACGGTCGTCTTCGTCCAGGCCTGGCAGTACGCTCGGGTCGATGCTGACCTTCTTCACGTCATGACGACCGGTCATCACCACGGTGACCAGATCGCCACCGGCTTTGCCGGTGACTTCGGCGTTGGCCAGTTCTTCCTGCATCTTGGCCATTTTTTCCTGCATTTGCTGCGCCTGCTTCATCAGGCCGGCCATGCCACCTTTCATCATGGGAATCACCTCAAAAGTACTTGGATCAAAACAGCGCCCGGCCACATGGGCCGGACGCCCTCAGTTATTAGCCCTGACTGACCAGAGCGTCGACAGGTTCAATAGTATCGTGTCGCACGACCGCACCGAACTGCTGGACCATCTGCTGGATGAACGGATCGCCGTGGATCGACTCCTCCGCCTCGCGCTGACGGTTGGCACGGCGCCGGGACGCGGCCTGGGCCGGGGTTTCCTGCTCGGGCTTGATCAGCTCGATGGTCAGGGTCAGCGTGCGTCCGTGGAACTGGTTCAGCGCATCGTTCAGACGACGCTGCTGGGTGGCGTTGAACAAGGCACTGTGGGCCGGGTCCAGGTGCATCAGCCAGTGGTCGCCATCGACCGCGATCAGCGTGCAGTTGGCGGCGATGCTGCCGGTCATGCCGGAGATCGGCAGTTGCGGGAACAGCTCCAGCCATTGCAGGGCCAGACCTGTGGCCGGCGCGGCGGCAGGTTCCGGCTCGGGTTCGGGAGCCGGTTCTGCGGCGTGTTCGCTGGCCAGATCGTCGAGGTAACTGTAGGCCGAATCCATGTCCGGCTCGATGTAGTCCTCGTCGAGCGGCGGCTCGTCGTCCATGTCCATGCCCGGTGTGGCGGCATCGACTTCGGCCACTGACGGCTCGGGGATCGGCGCGGCGGCCCACTCCGGGGCGTCCGGCACGACGCTGTCCGGGGTCGGCAGCGGCATAGGCGGCAGATCCGGCTGTTCGGCGGTGGTTTCCAGCACGGGCTCGACCGCTGGCTGCTGCCCAGGCGCAGGTTCTACCGGGTCATTCCACGGCAGGTCGACGACTTCTTCGGCCACGACCGGCTCGGGTTCTGGCTCAGGAACGGGTTCAGGCGCAATCACCGCGGCAACCGGTACAGGCTCGGGAACAGGCGCAGGCGCAGGTGCCGGTGCAACCACCGGAGCCGGCGCAACAGCGGCAGCCACTACCGGCGCAGGTTTCGGCGCGGCAGCCACTGAGTTTGCGGAATCAACTGTGGCCTGGCTGATCCCCACTGGCTTTAGCGGTTGCCTCGGGGCGTCCGCCGTGTCTGCCGGCCGGAAGGCCAGCATCCGCAGCAGCACCATTTCGAAACCGCCTCGCGGGTCCGGCGCCAGCGGCAAGTCGCGGCGGCCGATCAGGCCCATCTGGTAATAGAACTGGACGTCTTCGGCCGGCAGGGCCTGGGCCAGCGCCAGCACCCGGTCACGGTCGCCGTGGCCGTTATCGACACCTTCCGGCAGGGCCTGGGCGATGGCGACGCGGTGCAGCACGTTGAGAATTTCCGAGAGCACGCCGTTCCAGTCCGGACCCTGTTCGGCCAGGTGACGCACGGCTTCGAGCAACGCCTTGGCATCACCTTCGATCAGCGCGTGCAGCACGTCGTAAACCTGGCCATGATCCAGCGTACCGAGCATTGCCCGCACATCGGCGGCCAGCACCTTGCCTTCACCGAAGGCGATGGCCTGGTCGGTCAGGCTCATGGCGTCACGCATCGAACCGTCGGCGGCGCGGCCGAGCAGCCACAGGGCATCGTCTTCGAACGGTACGTTTTCGGCGGTCAGGACGTGAGTCAAATGCTCGACCACACGCTCAGGTGTCATGTTCTTCAGGGAGAACTGCAGGCATCGCGACAAAATCGTTGCCGGAAGTTTCTGCGGGTCGGTGGTCGCCAGGATGAACTTGACGTAGGGCGGTGGCTCTTCGAGGGTTTTCAGCAGCGCATTGAAGGAATGGCTGGAGAGCATGTGCACTTCGTCGATCAGGTAGACCTTGAAGCGCCCGCGGCTCGGGGCGTATTGCACGTTGTCGAGCAGCTCGCGGGTGTCCTCGACCTTGGTCCGGCTCGCGGCGTCGATCTCGATCAGGTCGACGAAACGACCTTCATCGATCTCGCGGCACACCGAACACTCGCCGCACGGGCTTGAAGTGATACCTGTTTCACAGTTCAGGCATTTGGCGATGATCCGCGCAATCGTGGTCTTGCCAACGCCCCGCGTACCGGTGAAGAGGTAGGCGTGGTGCAGGCGCTGGCTGTCCAAGGCATTGATCAGAGCCTTGAGCACATGGGTCTGGCCGACCATTTCGCGGAACGAGCGCGGACGCCATTTACGTGCAAGAACCTGATAACTCATCGAAAACCGTCGCGGCAAAGGAAGCAGAAGCGGCTAATGCTAGCGGAGCAAGGGCAAAATTGCATCCGGTGTGCTCGTCTATTCTGGCTAAGCTGCATGAGCGAGGGCTTTTGTCGGCTCGGGATCGGGAATTACCGGAGCATTTATGCGGTGGGCCGTGGGGGCATTACTGGGATTGAGCCTGAGCGCGATGGCGTCGCAACCGCCGCTGCGCTTCGTCGTTGCCGACAGCTGGGCGATGCCGATGGTGCAGATCGAACGCGGCCGCCCGACCCAGGGCATCCTTTACGACATCATGCTCAGCCTGGCGACTCAGGTTGGCGTGCCGGCGCAATTTCACGTCCTGCCCCGCAACCGCGTGCAGAACGCCATGGAACACGGCGAAGTCGATGTGCGCTGCTATGCCGCACAATCCTGGCTGCCGAATCTGTCCGGGGATTACATCTGGAGCATTCCGCTGTTCTTCCAGCGTGATGTGCTGATCAGCCGCCAGGACCAGCCGCCCAGCGCCGATCCGGCCCTCCTGCCCCGCCAGTCGATCGGCACCGTGCTCGGCTATAGCTACCCCACGCTGCAACCGACATTCGACACCGACCGGCTATGGCGCGAAGACGCGCGCAACCAGGCGCAGGTACTCGACAAACTAATGGCCGGCCGCTACCGCTACGCCGTCAGCAATCAATGGACCCTGGACTGGTTCAATCAGCGCCTGTTGCCGCAGCAGCAACTGCAAGCGGTGGCAGTGTTGCAGGAACAGAAGATCGGCTGCTATGTGCGCAACGACCCGGACGTGCCGGTGCAGCGGATATTGAGGACATTGCTGCGGATGAAAATGTCGGGGGAGATTGATGACATTATCCGGTTGTATACCGGAGGATCGGCCAGTGAACCGTGAGACGGGCCTTCAATGCCCCGCCGTATCGCGAAATTGCTGGTACTCGTGATACTCGACCCACGCCACCACATCGTACGGCACATAAAGCTTCAGCCTGGCGCGGGAGATGGCGATGTACACGGCGCAGATCCGCTGATCGAACGCGTAGGCATCCTTGAATTTCTCGTTGGTCAGCAACCCCGGCGTCAGCAGGACCTTGTCGAACTCCATGCCCCCCGCCTCTTGCGCGAGCATCAACAGGCAGCCGTTGCCGGCGTTGTCGATCATTCGGTTCAGGCGCGTCAGGTCGGCAATCATGAAGCCGTTTTCCAGCTTGTCCTTGACCCGCAGAAACGATTCGTCGAACCGGTTTGCGTCGCACACCGCTTGCCAGTCAGGCAGGTCGCTGAAATACGGATGCACGCCGTTTTCGCTGAATTCGGAACGGTAGAAATCCGGTTTGAACAGTTCGATGGCGGTGGCCATGAAATGCTTCAGATCATCCTGGGTTCGCTTGTCCGGGAATCTGAACTTGCGGTTGGAATCGTGCAGATGGATCGCCCAGATCATGCTGTCCCATGGCGATGCCGTCAGCACCACGCAACCTTCGGACGGCACGAAGCCTTCCGGGTATTCCTTGATGACGACGTCAGCATCACTGGCACCCTCGAACGGAATCTTGCCCTTCTGCGAGTGCCGGGCGATCAGCGGATTGACCAGCCGTTCGACATTGCGCCCCGAACGCACGGAATAGCTGATATCGCTCTGGCGAACCTCACGGTGCCGCTTGACCGGCACGCCGCTGGCCTGCTGATACTCGTCGCCGAGGGTGATCAGCACCTGACGCCCGCGCTCGATGATCTGCAACAGCGACCCGGGAATGTCCTGACTCTCGTCGACCAGCACGTGCGTGTAGCGCGCCGGCACCACGCAACCAGCGATGCAGGCCCGCTTGATCATCAGTAGCGCTTCGAAGCCGGTCTGGCTGCCCCACGCCGGATTGAGTTCGAGGTAGCCCCACACCCGGCTCGAATATTCCAGCAACACCTGAGCGTCGACGCTGGAGAGCGGCTGGTTGAAATGCGGCAGATGCTTCGCCGAAAAGGTGTGATCGCGGAAGCGGCAGTAGCGTTCGATCACTTTGAGGCAGAGTTCAAGGGTCGCCTGCCCGTCGTGGTGGCGAAAACCGAAGATATTCAGTTCCTGCGCCAGCGCCTGCCGGGTCGGGATTCGCCCTCCCTCCGCCTGCGGCCTGCGCCCGAGCATCAGCGACTGCGCAAACGCCAGGAAGGTCTTGCCGGCCTTCTTCTCGCTCGGCCCCGCCATCCGCTGGCGAAGCACCTCCAGTTTGGCCGGGGTGCGCGCCAGCAACAGGGTCTTTTCGGGGCGCAGATGTTCCAGCAAGGCCACCAGCAGATGGCTTTTGCCGATCCCTGCGTAACCTTGAACGTGCAGATCTTCGTCCAGGTTGGCGCGGAAGGTTCTGACCAGTTTGTCCTGGGCCGGGCTCAACCAGCGCTCGCGGTAACGGGGCGTCACTATCGGCTGGCTGAACGGGTCATGGCGGCGATGACGCCGGACTTTGTATTCGAAATCCCACTGACCATCGGGCAACAAGTAGTCGCGCGCCGATATTTCTTCAGCCAACAGAAAACGCAGGTTCAGAGGATTAAGAACCTTCAGGCCGAAATACAATTTGCGCGGGTCGAACAGCCGCCGGGCTTCTGACAACAGACCAGCCGTCGCTGACTGACGTTTTTCGACAGCCCAGGCCAAGAGTTTGGCCAGAATCTTTTCTGCCGCAATTGCGCCGAGATCCTGCTCTTTCGTCTGCACCAGATTCTGAATAACCAGCACCGCCGCCAATTCCGGATCGGTCAGGCTCTCGAGCGCTGTTGCGCCCTCCGCCTGCAACAGGTTCGCGCAGGTTTCATCCGTGACGGGCAAGAACACAGGGCTGGATAAATCGGAATGTTCCGGGAGCATAAAACCTCGCGACCTGGGCACAACCCCTGAGGTCGATCCCGGTCAGACTCTTCATTCATTTCGGTTGTGGCGAGTATGCGCGATTGCAGAAGAAATGATTACCCCGTGTCGACGCCATCGCGAGCAGGGTGTGCTGACTCGAACGACGAATCGCAGGCATAAAAAAACCGCAGTGGGCGAAACCCATGCAGTTCTGTCTGACTCGTTCGATGTTCGTTAAGGTGGTAACCCTACCAGCCACACCCCGGCACACAATGTTCCCGCTGTGGCTGCTGCCTTCCGGCTCTGACCAGGTTCACGGGTAATCGTTGCGGGGGGACCGATAGGGTCACCATAACGACACTCGCCTGTCGGCGAGCCGCGCCATTGTACCTATCTGAGACGAAGTTACAACCGCTCGTTGCAGATAAAAAACATGAAGGGCTTCAAGCACTTGCTATTGCGCCTGAAGCACCTCGTCCGCGCGGCCGCCCTCTTGCTGGATCACCAGATGAATGAAGTGCAGCTTGGCGATCGCCGCAGGCGGCAGGACGAATGGATAGAAATCCGGCTGGCCCATGCTGCGCGACAGTTCGTTGAGCATGCCGGCCAGTTCGATCCACGCATTGACGAACGACAGGAACGCCGCGCCGCCGGGATGCTCGGGGTCGTACAGCGTACTGGACGGGAACGGCTGGTAATCCAGGTCCATCTCCCGGGCGCTCATGCCAAAGCCCAGCGCGGTATCCACCGCGTCCATCATGTGCAGGTAATGCGCCCAGGTTTCCGCCCAGTCTTCCCATGGGTGCATGGTGGCGTAGGCGCTGACGTAATGCTGCGACCAGTCGGCCGGTGCGCCCTGCTGATAATGGCGCTCCAGTGCCTCGGCATAACTGGCGCGTTCGTCGCCGAACAGGTTGCGGAATGAGCCCAGCCAAGGGCTGTTGGCGATCAACCGATCCCAGTAGTAATGCCCGACCTCATGGCGAAAATGCCCGAGCAGCGTGCGATAGGGTTCGTGCATCTGCGCCCGGACCTGCTCGCGGTGGGCGTCGTCGGCTTCTGCGATGTCGAGGGTGATCAGGCCATTGGCGTGGCCGGTCATCGGCGCGTTGCCTTGAAGATCGACGCCGATGAAATCGAAGGCCAGGCCGGTTTCTTCGTCGACGGTTTTCGGGATGACCGGCAGGCCGAGGCCAATCAGTTGCGCCACCAGTCGCCGCTTGGCGATTTCCACTTTGCGCCAGCGCTCGGGGTTTTCCGGGACGGACAGGTCGGGAATGGTGCGATTCAGAGCGCAGGCCGCGCACAGGGTGTCGTGATCGTTGGCGGGCAGCAGCCAGTTGCAGCCGGCCGGAGTGTCGAGATTGGCGCAACGCCGGAACAGCCCGGCCTCGGGATCGACGTCCAGCGTCCAGGTGTTCTCTTGCGGCCCCGGTTGCAGCGAGGTCAGCCGACTGTGTTCCGGTTGATAACCCAGCGCCGCGTTGCAGGCCAGGCACTGGCTGTTGCGAAAGAACAGCGACTGGCCGCAGCGGCACGGCCAGACCTTGCTGTTGCGCGAGGATTCGCCCATGAACGGCGCGACGATGCGGGAACTGAGCTGCTCGAAAAAGCGGTACATGGCGATCTCTCCCTGGGGCTTGCCAAGACTAGATCATTCCCGCACGCAGATCGTTCCCGCGCTCTGCGTGGGAATGCATACCGTGACGCTCTGCGTCACAGCGGACGCGGAGCGTCCGGGCGGTATTCCCACGCGGAGCGCATCTGTCGATCAATCAGGCACTGATACCGTGCCCTTTCAGGAACCCGATAAACGCCTCTTCATCCATCACTTTCACGCCCAGCTCGTTGGCCTTGGTCAGTTTCGACCCGGCGCCCGGTCCGGCCACCACGCAATGGGTCTTGGCCGACACGGAACCCGCAACCTTGGCGCCGAGGCTTTCCAGGTGTTCCTTGGCGACATCGCGACTCATCAGCTCGACCTTGCCGGTCAGCACCCAGGTTTCGCCGGCCAGCGGCAGGCCTTCGACGACTTTCTTTTCGCTCTGCCAGTGCATGCCGAAATCGCGCAGCTGCTTCTCGGCGTCTTCGGCCAGTTGACGATGCTCGGGCAAGGCGAAGAACCCGCGAACCGAGTTGGCCTGTTTCTCCGGCAATGCCTGACGCATGTCCAGCCAGTCAGCGTTCATCACCCCTTCCAGCGTTTCGAACTTGTCCGCCAGTTTCTGCGCCCCGCCCGGGCCCACCGAAGGAATATGCAGCTTGTCGAGGAAGCCGCCCAGCGTGGTACTCGCGGCAAACTCGGCGCCCAACTCGCCCTGGTCCTGAATCTGCAAACCGTGGCCCAGCAGTTCGCTGATCACCTGCCGGTTGTGCGCATCCTCGAAGAAGCTGTGAATCTCGTGCGCCACTTCCAGGCCGATGTCCGGCAGGTACGTCAGCACTTGCGGCAAGGCTTGCTGGACGCGCTCCAGCGATCCCAGCGAACGCGCCAGCACTTTGGCCGTCTCCTCGCCGACATCCGGAATGCCCAGCGCATAGATGAAGCGCGCCAGACCCGGCTTCTTGCTGTCTTCGATAGCAGCCAGCAACTTGTTGCTCGACACTTCGGCGAAGCCTTCGAGGTCGACGATGTCCTCGAACTTCAGCGCGTAAAGATCAGCCGGCGAACTGACCAGACCTTCGTCCACCAGTTGCTCGACACTCTTGTCGCCAAGGCCTTCGATGTCCATCGCCCGGCGCGATACGAAGTGAATGATCGCCTGCTTGAGTTGCGCACCGCAGGCCAGTCGGCCGACGCAACGATACACCGCGCCCTCACTGATGGTTTCCTTGCCCTTGCTGCGCTTGACCAGTTGCGTGCGCTCGACGTGTGAGCCGCACACCGGACAATTCTCGGGAATCTGCACCGGCCGCGCGTCTTCCGGGCGACGCTCGGCAACGACTTGCACCACTTGCGGAATCACATCACCGGCGCGGCGAATGATCACCGTGTCGCCGATCATCAGGCCCAGCCGGGCGACTTCGTCCATGTTGTGCAGCGTGGCATTGGCCACGGTCACACCAGCGACCTTGACCGGTTTCAAGCGCGCCACAGGCGTGACGGCGCCGGTGCGGCCGACCTGGAATTCCACATCGAGCAGTTCGGTGAGCTCTTCCATGGCCGGGAATTTGTGGGCGATGGCCCAGCGCGGTTCGCGGGCGCGGAAGCCCAGCTCGCGCTGGTCGGCAATGCTGTTGACCTTGAACACCACACCGTCGATTTCGTAAGCCAGCGAATTACGGCGCTCGCCGATATCGCGGTAGTAATCCAGGCATTCGCCGATGCCTTTGGCCAGTTTCAATTCATGGCTGATCGGCAGCCCCCAGGCTTGCAGCTGCTTGAGGTTGCCGATGTGAGTGTCGGAAATATCGTGAGAGACCTGGCCGATGCCGTAGCAGCAGAATTCCAGCGGACGGTTGGCGGTGATCTTCGAATCCAGCTGACGCAGGCTGCCGGCGGCGGCGTTGCGCGGGTTGGCGAAGGTCTTGCCGCCGATTTCCAGTTGCGAGGCGTTGAGGCGCTCGAAACCGGCCTTGGACATGAACACTTCGCCGCGCACTTCCAGGGTCGCCGGCCAGCCCGTGCCGTGCAGCTTCAGCGGGATGTTGCGCACGGTGCGCACGTTGACGCTGATGTCTTCACCGGTGGTGCCGTCGCCGCGTGTGGCGCCACGCACCAGCACACCGTCCTGATACAGCAGGCTGACCGCCAGGCCATCGAGTTTCGGTTCGCAACTGTATTCCACCGCCGCGCCACCGCCGAACAGGTCACCGGCCGGCAGATCCAGACCTTCGGTCACCCGGCGGTCGAACTCGCGCATGTCGGTTTCTTCGAAGGCGTTGCCGAGGCTGAGCATCGGCACCTCGTGACGCACCTGGGTGAACGCGGTCAGGGCCACGCTACCGACACGCTGGGTAGGCGAGTCGCTGGTGATCAGTTCCGGATTGGCCGCTTCCAGCGCCTTGAGCTCGTGGAACAACCGGTCGTACTCGGCATCCGGAATGCTCGGCTCATCGAGGACGTGGTAACGGTAGTTGTGCTGATCGAGCTCAGCGCGCAGCTCTAGAATGCGGTCTTTGGCGGCAGTCATGGGTGTTCTCTCATAAAGCAAAAGAGCAGCCGAGGCTGCTCAATCTATTTGCCGATTGCCCCTTTTATTGCGAGGCAACCTTTTCAATCAACGCTTCTGGGTCAGGGCGCGGCGTTCGAATTCGACGATGCGCTGACGGTAGTGCTCGATGGTCTGCGCGGTCAGGACGCTGCGCTGGTCATCTTTCAACTCGCCGTTCAGTTCCTGGGACAGCTTGCGGGCTGCCGCCACCATCACGTCGAAGGCCTGCTTCGGATGACGCGGGCCTGGCAGGCCGAGGAAGAAGCTCACCGCCGGGGTGCTGAAGTGGTCGATGTCGTCCAGATCGAAGATGCCCGGCTTGACCGCGTTAGCCATGGAGAACAGCACTTCGCCATTGCCGGCCATGCTTTCGTGACGGTGGAAGATATCCATCTCGCCGAAACGCAGACCGCTTTCCAGAATGTTCTGCAGCAGTGCCGGGCCCTTGAAGCCGGCCGGGTCGCGGCAGATCACGCTGATCACCAGCACTTCTTCGGCTTGCGGCTGATCTTTATCGGCCACTGCCGGCGACGACTTGGCGGCAGGCTCGACGAAATCATCGTCGCGGCTGCTGAAGCTCGGACCGCCGTCCAGATCCAGATCGAGGTTCAGGTCGCCCTGGGCCGGACCGTTGCTGCCACGCTTGCCGCGCTTGGAACCGGATTCGCGAGGCTCGCGTGCTTCGCGGGCCGGCATGCTCACCGATGGCAGATCGTGTTCGTCCAGTTGCGGCTCTTTATGGGTGTCCAGCACACGGGCCGGGCCCAACAGCTCGGCGCTGGTGTCCTCGTCCGGCAGGTTGGACAGACTTCGGTCAAGACGGAATTTCAGTTTTCCCTTGCCGCCGCGCATACGGCGCCAGCCATCGAAAAGAATACCGGCTATCACAATGATGCCGATGACGATCAGCCACTCGCGCAGACCGATTTCCATGTAATCCCGTGCCTCTATAAAAAATGCTGAAAAATAAGGGGTTTACACTGTGCAAACCGCTTTAAAACGTGGCGCCAACTCTATGTTCTGACAGGCGTTTTGCCCACGTATACGAAAAATTGACATTAAACTAGCACGACCAAAGACAACTTTACACCGTCTGTCTCATTGGCTTGCGCGATTATGTCGATTGGCCAGCCATTCGAAACCGGTAAATACGTCCTACAGACTACAAATACCTTTTCCGACAGCGCCGGCTCAGGCATCCACCATCGCCATCGCCTCCTCGACATCCACGGCTACCAGTCGCGAACAACCCGGCTCGTGCATCGTCACGCCCATCAACTGGTCAGCCATTTCCATGGCGATCTTGTTGTGGGTGATATAGATGAACTGCACAGTCTGCGACATCTCCTTGACCAATCGTGCGTAGCGTCCAACGTTAGCGTCATCCAGTGGTGCGTCAACTTCATCGAGCATGCAGAACGGCGCCGGATTCAACTTGAAGATCGCAAAAACCAGTGCCAGTGCCGTCAGGGCTTTCTCGCCACCGGAGAGCAAATGGATGGTGCTGTTCTTCTTGCCGGGCGGTTGCGCCATGATCGTCACCCCTGTATCGAGTAGATCTTCGCCCGTCAGTTCCAAATACGCGCGTCCACCACCGAAAACTTTCGGGAAAAGCGCCTGTAAACCGCCATTGATCTGATCAAAGGTATCTTTGAAACGGTTACGGGTTTCCTTGTCGATCTTGCGGATGACGTTTTCCAGCGTCTCGAGGGCTTCGACCAGATCGGCGTCCTGAGCATCCAGATAACGTTTACGCTCGGATTGTTGCTGGTATTCGTCGATCGCCGCGAGGTTGATCGCGCCCAGGCGCTGAATGCGCGCGGCGATGCGCTCGAGTTCTTCTTCGGCGCCCTTCTCGCTGGCCTCGGCGGTCAGGGTGTTGAGCACGCCGTGCAGATCGTAGCCGTCTTCCAGCAGTTGATCCTGCAGAGCCTTGCGGCGCACGGTCAGGGCCTGCCATTCCATGCGTTGCTGTTCGAGCTGGCCACGGATCATTTGCGATTGCTGCTCGGCCTGGGTCCGGCGTTTTTCCGCGTCGCGCAGTTCGCGGTCGGCGTCTTCCAGCGCGATCTGGGCGGTCTTGAGTTCATCGTCGACGCTCATGCGCTTGTCGAGCAACTCTTCGAGTTTGAGGCGCAACTCTTCCAGCGGCGCCTCGCCCTCCTCCAGATTCAGGCTGAGCTGTTCACGTTTTTCGGTGAGGCGCTCGGCCTGCATTTCCAGACGTTCAAGGGCCTGGCGGGTCGAATCATGCTGCGCGCGCAGCGAGCCCAGACGCACGGCCAATTGATGGGCGTGATCCTTGTGTTGGCGCGCTTCCTGACGCACCCGATCCAGCCGCTCGCGCAGGCTGTCTCGCTGGGCCAGCAGCAATTCGCGCTGTTCGGTGTCCAGGGCCATGGCGTCGAGGGCGTCCTGCAGCTGGATCCGCGCTTCGCCGATGTTTTCGTGTTCCAGTTCGCGCTGTTCGGCGAGCTCGACCAGTTCTTCGTCGAGTCGGGTGCGACGCAGATTCAACTGCTCGGCCTTGGCTTTGCCGGCGGACAGTTGAGCTTTCAGCTCGCCTTGCTGACGGGCCTCGTCTTGCAGCAAACGACGCAAATGCTCGCGACCGTTTTCCTGCTGACGCTGTTGCGCGCGCAGAGTCTGTAAACGGGTTTCCATGGCCTCGACCGTGGCTTCGCGCTCTTCGCGCTCCGCATGCAGCGTTTCGATTTCCTGGCCACGCGCAAGCATGCCGCTTTCGGCTTCGCTGGCGCGGCGCACCCGCAGGAAATGCCGGCCGACCCAGTAACCGTCGCGGCTGATCAGGCTCTGCCCGGCAGCCAGCTGGCCGCGCAGGGCCAGCGCCTGCTCAAGACTGTCGACCGGTTTGACCTGAGCGAGCCAGGGCGACAGATCAACCAGTGCCTCGACCTTGTCCAGCAGGCTGCCGGCCACGCGCACGCCGTCATTGCCGGGGCTGAGCAAACGCAGATCACCCTGGGCGAAACCGGACAGATCGAAGCCGTCGAAATCGTCCACCAGCACCGCTTGCAGGTCGGCACCGAGCACGGTCTCCACCGCCAGCTCCCAACCGGCCTCGACCTTCAGGCCTTCGGCCAGACGCGGACGCTCGGCAAGGTTGTGTTCCTTCAGCCATTCAGCGGTGCCCGTGCCCGGATCGAGCGCGGCCTGCTGCAAGGCTTCCAGCGATGCCAGGCGACCGTTGAGACGCTGCAAATCGCCCTGCGCCTGCTGCTGCGCGGTCAGCGCCTGCTGCAACTCCTGGCGCAGTTGCTCAAGTTTTTCGACCTGGGCTGCTTCGCTGGTCTGCAAATCTTCAAGGGTGGCTTCGGACTCCGCGAGCTGTTCGCTGAGCTCCATGATCGCCGCGTCTTCCGGATCAGCCGAGAGCAACGCCCGCTCTTCGCCCAGACGTTTTTGCCGATCGGCCAGACGCTCCAGGCTGGTTTCCAGCTGTTGGATGCGCGACTGCTGCACTTCGGCCTGACGGCGGGGTTCGGCGGCGGTCAGGTTGAAGGCGTCCCACTGCTCCTGCCAGCCGTGCATGACGGTTTCGGAATCTTCCAGCGCCGCGGCGGCCTCTTCGGCGGCGGCGTTGGTGATTTCCTGCTCGGGGGTCAGTTGATCGAGCTCTTCGCCGAGGGTCAGCAGCAAGGTACGGTCGTGGCCCAGGTGCGATTCGGTTTCCAGGCGCGCGCGCTCTGCCTCTTTCAGATCGTCCTGCAATTGGCGTAAACGCTGCTGGCCGTGCTGGATGCTCTGCTCGACCCGGGCGATGTCGCCGCCGACCGAATAGAAGCGCCCCTGCACCAGATTGAAGCGCTCGGACAGGTCATGGTGACCGTCGCGCAGGCGTTCAATGGCCGCGTCGGCGTTGCGCTGCTCGGCGACCAGCGCTTCGAAGCTGATCTCCTGGTTGCCGATGATCGATTCGCGCTGGCCGACCTGATCGTTCAGATCCTGCCAGCGCAGGGCCGACAGTTGCGCCTTGAGCTGGCGCTCTTCGGCCTTGTATTCCTGATACTTCTTGGCGGCCTCGGCCTGACGGTGAAGGCGTTCGAGCTGGCGTTCGAGTTCTTCGCGCAGGTCGGTCAGACGGGCAAGGTTTTCGTGGGTGCGGCGGATGCGGTTCTCGGTCTCGCGCCGGCGCTCCTTGTATTTGGAAATACCAGCGGCTTCTTCGATGAAGTTGCGCAGGTCTTCCGGCTTGGACTCGATCAGCTTGGAGATCATCCCCTGCTCGATGATCGAGTAGCTGCGCGGGCCGAGGCCGGTGCCGAGGAAGATGTCGGTGATGTCGCGGCGACGGCATTTGGCGCCGTTCAGGTAATAAGTGGTCTGGCTGTCGCGGGTCACTTTGCGGCGGATCGAAATTTCCGCGTACGCCGCCCACTCGCCCAGCAGGGTGCCGTCGGAGTTGTCGAATACCAGTTCGATGCTGGCCTGGCTTACCGGTTTGCGACTGGTCGAGCCGTTGAAGATGACGTCGGTCATCGACTCGCCGCGCAGGTTCTTGGCCGAGCTTTCGCCCATTACCCAGCGCACGGCGTCGATGATGTTCGACTTGCCGCAACCGTTCGGCCCGACGACCGCCGCCATGTTGCTGGGGAAGTTCACCGTGGTCGGATCGACGAAGGATTTGAACCCCGCCAGTTTGATGCACTTGAGCCGCAAGGTCAGGCAACCGTCAGGGCGGCCACCACCAGATCGCAGCTGCGCTGGGCGTAAGCCGTCAGCACGATGCGGATCTGCGGCAGGTCACGGGCGAGGACGGCGGCGAGCAAGCGTTCGAACAGTTCAAGGAATTCGCTCATCTCGGCCTTGCGCTGCTCCAGCGCAAGGAAATACGCACGGCTCATGGCCGGTTGCAGGTTCTCGACGGTTTCCTGCAGGTACGGGTTGTTGGCGAACGGGTACGCGGCGCGCATCACATTGAAGCTTTCGTCGACGAAGGTGCGAATGTCCTGACGCTCGTAGCTGGCGGTCAGGCGCTGCTGGATCTGCACGAACGGCGCCATGTCGGACTGGACTTGCCAGCCATTGGCCACCGCGTTGCCGAGCAGGATGTACAGCTCGCTCATCAACGTGCACAGGCTCTGCACCTTGTGCGCCGTAAGCTCAGTGACGTGGGCGCCGCGGCGCGGCAGGATCGCGATCAGGTGACGGCGCTCGAGGATCAGCAAGGCTTCGCGGACCGAGCCGCGGCTGACGTTCAGCGCCAGCGTGACCTTCTGTTCCTGGATGCGCTCTCCCGGCTTCATTTCGCCGCGAATGATCCGTTCGGCGAGGTGGTGAGCGATTTGCTCGGCGAGGCTGTCCGGCGCCTTGAACGTCATGGTTGTCCTTCAAACTCTTCGATCTGCACAAGCGGCGCAGTGTAGCGCAATGCGCGGTCATGGCGGAGTGCCCGCACAGCGGTTTTTGGCACGAATCCCGCAAAAAAGCGCTTGATCCCATAAGGGTCAATACTGAAGAGACACGTGGTTGAGCGACAAAACGGTTTTTCCTGACCTTTAAGTCAGAAAACCATTGACCGAAAAGTCAGACCTGCTAAATTCGGCTCAAGTCGCTCAACAACAATAATGAGTCTGCGAGGCCTTCCGTGATCCAGTTTTTACTTAACCAGGAACTCCGTAGCGAGCACGCCCTGGACCCGAACCTGACTGTGCTCAACTACCTGCGCGAACACGTGGGTAAACCCGGCACCAAAGAAGGCTGCGCCAGCGGTGACTGCGGCGCCTGTACGGTGGTGGTCGGCGAGTTGCAGACGGATGACGATGGCCGCGAGCACATTCGCTATCGCAGCCTCAACTCGTGCCTGACGTTCGTCTCGTCGCTGCACGGCAAACAACTCATCAGCGTCGAAGACCTCAAGCACAAGGGCGAACTGCACAGCGTGCAGAAAGCCATGGTCGAGTGTCATGGTTCGCAGTGCGGTTTCTGCACCCCCGGTTTCGTGATGTCGCTGTTCGCCCTGCAAAAGAACAGCGATGCGCCGGATCATGCCAAGGCCCACGAAGCGCTGGCCGGCAATCTCTGCCGCTGCACCGGCTACCGGCCGATCCTGGCCGCCGCCGAGCAATCCTGCTGCGGCAAGCAGCCTGACCAGTTCGACGCCGGTGAGGCGCAAACCATTGCCCGCCTCAAAGCCATTGCCCCGACATCGATCGGCGAACTCAACAGCGGCGACAAACGCTGCCTGGTGCCGCTGACCGTGGCCGATCTGGCCGACCTCTACGATGCTTATCCACAGGCCCGCCTGTTGGCCGGCGGCACCGACCTGGCGCTGGAAGTCACGCAGTTCCACCGCACCCTGCCGGTGATGATCTACGTGGGCAACGTCGCCGAAATGAAGCGCATCGAGCACTTCGAGGATCGCATCGAAATCGGCGCCGCCACCGCCCTCTCCGACTGCTACGAAGTGTTGAACGCCGAGTACCCGGACTTCGGCGAGCTGCTGCACCGCTTCGCCTCCCTGCAGATCCGCAACCAGGGCACCCTCGGCGGCAACATCGGCAACGCCTCGCCCATTGGTGACTCGCCACCCCTGCTGATCGCCCTCGGCGCGCAGATCGTGTTGTGCAAGGGCGAGACCCGCCGCACGCTGGCGCTCGAGGATTACTTCATCGATTACCGGGTCACCGCGCGCCAGGAAAGCGAATTCATCGAGAAAATCATCGTGCCTCGCGCCACGGCCGAGCAGCGTTTCCGGGCCTACAAAGTCTCCAAGCGTCTGGACGATGACATCTCCGCCGTCTGCGCCGCGTTCAACCTGCGCGTCGAAAACGGCGTGATCACCGACGCCCGCGTCGCCTTCGGCGGCATGGCCGCGATCCCGAAACGCGCCGCTCATTGTGAAGCCGTGCTGCTCGGCCAGCCGTTCAGCAACGCGGTGGTCGAACGTGCCTGCACTGCGCTGGGCGAGGATTTCACTCCGCTCTCGGACTTCCGCGCCAGCAAGGAGTACCGCCTGCTCAGCGCGCAGAACCTGCTGCGCAAATACTTCATCGAACTGCAAACACCGCACATCGAGACTCGGGTGACCGCTTATGTCTAACCATCACGGCGTAGAGAAAACACAAGCTGAACTGGCTGAACTGTTCGCCAGGGACCTGACCACCGGCGTCGGCCGCAGCGTCAAGCACGACAGCGCCGCCAAGCATGTGTCCGGTGAAGCGCAGTACATCGATGACCGCCTGGAATTCCCTAACCAGTTGCACGTTTACGCACGGTTGTCGGATCGCGCCCACGCAAAAATCATCAGCATCGATACCAAACCCTGCTATGCCTTCGAAGGTGTGCGCATCGCCATCACTCACGAAGACGTGCCGGGCCTGAAAGACATCGGCCCATTGATGCCGGGCGATCCGCTGCTGGCCATCGATGACGTGCAGTTCGTCGGTCAACCGGTACTGGCGGTGGCCGCCAAAGACCTCGAAACCGCACGCAAGGCCGCGATGGCCGCGATCATCGAATACGAAGATCTGGAGCCGGTGCTGGATGTGGTCGAAGCCCTGCGCAAACGCCACTTCGTACTCGACAGCCACACCCACCAGCGCGGCGATTCGGCCAACGCCTTGGCCACGGCCGAGCACCGCATCCAAGGCACGCTGCACATCGGCGGTCAGGAACACTTTTATCTGGAGACGCAGATTTCCTCGGTAATGCCGACCGAAGACGGCGGCATGATCGTCTACTGCTCGACCCAGAACCCCACCGAAGTGCAGAAGCTGGTGGCCGAAGTCCTCGACGTGTCGATGAACAAGATCGTGGTCGACATGCGCCGCATGGGCGGTGGTTTCGGCGGCAAGGAAACCCAGGCCGCAAGCCCGGCATGCCTGTGCGCAGTGATCGCGCACCTCACCGGCCAGCCGACCAAGATGCGCCTGCCACGGGTCGAAGACATGCTGATGACCGGCAAGCGTCACCCGTTCTATGTCGAGTACGACGTGGGCTTCGACAGCAACGGGCGCCTGCACGGGATCGCGATGGATCTGGCCGGCAACTGCGGCTGCTCGCCTGACCTGTCGGCCTCGATCGTTGACCGCGCGATGTTCCACTCGGACAACTCGTACTACCTCGGCGATGCGACCATCAACGGTCACCGCTGCAAGACCAACACCGCGTCGAACACCGCGTATCGGGGTTTCGGCGGCCCGCAAGGAATGGTCGCGATCGAAGAAGTGATGGACGCCATCGCCCGTCACCTCAACCTCGATCCGCTGGCCGTGCGCAAGGCCAACTACTACGGCAAGACCGAGCGCAACGTCACCCACTACTACCAGACTGTCGAGCACAACATGCTCGAAGAGATGACCGCCGAGCTGGAAGAAAGCAGCCAGTATGCCGAACGCCGCGAAGCGATCCGTCGCTACAACGCCAATAGCCCGATCCTGAAAAAAGGCCTGGCGCTGACCCCGGTGAAGTTCGGCATTTCCTTCACCGCCAGCTTCCTCAACCAGGCGGGTGCGCTGGTGCACGTCTATACCGACGGCAGCATCCACCTGAACCACGGCGGCACGGAAATGGGCCAGGGCCTGAACACCAAAGTCGCGCAGGTCGTGGCCGAAGTGTTCCAGGTGGAAATGGATCGCGTGCAGATCACCGCGACCAACACCGACAAGGTGCCGAACACCTCGCCGACGGCGGCCTCCAGCGGTGCTGACCTGAACGGTAAAGCCGCACAGAACGCGGCGGAAATCATCAAGCAACGCCTCGTTGAATTTGCGGCGCGGCACTACAAGGTCAGCGAAGAAGATGTGGAATTCCACAACGGCCACGTCCGTGTGCGCGACCACATCATGACCTTCGAAGCGTTGATTCAGCTGGCGTATTTCAATCAGGTGTCGCTGTCGAGCACCGGGTTCTACAAGACCCCGAAAATCTACTACGACCGCAGCCAGGCCCGTGGTCGGCCGTTCTACTACTTCGCCTTCGGCGCGGCGTGCTGCGAAGTGATCGTCGACACCCTGACCGGCGAGTACAAGATGCTGCGCACCGACATCCTCCACGACGTCGGCGCCTCGCTGAACCCGGCCATCGACATCGGCCAGGTCGAGGGCGGCTTTGTCCAGGGCATGGGCTGGCTGACCATGGAAGAACTGGTGTGGAACAACAAGGGCAAGCTGATGACCAACGGCCCGGCCAGCTACAAGATCCCGGCCGTGGCGGACATGCCGCTGGACCTGCGGGTGAAACTGGTGGAAAACCGCAAGAACCCGGAAGACACGGTGTTCCACTCCAAGGCTGTGGGTGAGCCGCCGTTCATGCTCGGCATCGCCGCGTGGTGCGCGATCAAGGATGCGGTGGCCAGCCTCGGCGACTACAAGCATCAACCGAAGATCGACGCGCCGGCGACCCCGGAGCGGGTGTTGTGGGGTTGCGAGCAGATGCGCCAGCTCAAGGCGGTCAAGGCCGTCGAAGCTGAAACCGAGGTTGTTTGATGATCGTTCCCACGCCTGCGTGGGAATGCAGCCGCGACGCTCTGCGTCGCATCCTGAACAGCGGACGCGGAGCGTCCAGTGATGCATTCCCACGCGACGGTTCGACGCCTCGACGTGGGAACGATCTGAGAGGTGAGATATGTACAACTGGATCGACGCCCTCGCCGACCTGCAGAACCAGGGCGAACCCTGTGTTCTGGTGACGATCATCGAAGAGCTCGGCTCGACGCCGCGCAATGCCGGCTCGAAAATGGTCGTCAGCGCCCGCCAGACGTTCGACACCATCGGTGGCGGGCACCTGGAATACAAAGCCATGCAGATCGCCCGCGAGATGCTCGCCAGCGGCAAGCAGGATACCCATCTGGAGCGCTTCAGCCTCGGCGCCAGTCTGGGCCAGTGCTGCGGCGGCGCGACGGTGCTGCTGTTCGAACCGATGGGCCAGGTGCAGGCGCAGATCGCCGTGTTCGGCGCCGGTCATGTCGGTCGCGCACTGGTGCCCTTGCTCGCCAGCCTGCCCTGCCGGGTGCGCTGGATCGATTCCCGGGAGGAGGAATTCCCCGAGCAGATTCCCCACGGCGTGCGCAAAATCGTCGCCGAGGAGCCTGTGGATGAAATCGACGACCTGCCCGCCGGCAGCTATTGCATCGTCATGACCCACAACCATCAGCTGGATCTGGAACTCACCGCCGCGATCCTCAAGCGCAACGACTTCACCTGGTTCGGCCTGATCGGCTCGAAAACCAAACGGGCCAAGTTCGAACATCGCCTGCGTGACCGTGGTTTCGACGCCAGCGTCGTGCAACGCATGCGCTGCCCGATGGGCATCGGTGAAGTCAAAGGCAAGTTACCTGTAGAAATCGCCATCTCCATCGCCGGCGAAATCATCGCCACCTATAACGCCAATTTCGGCCAGCACACCGCCAGTGCCGAACCGATTGCCAAACTGCTGCCGGTTTCCCGGCGCAGTCAGGCCGCCACACTCAAAGCCTCAAACTGATTAGAGAACCCTCATGCCTCTGACTCGCAAAGCCTACCGCGCCGCCATCCTGCACAGCATCGCCGACCCCGCCGAGGTCGGCATCGAAGCCTCCTACGAGTATTTCGAGGACGGCCTGCTGGTGGTCGATGGCGGCAAGATCAGCGCCCTCGGCCACGCCAGCGAACTGCTGCCGACCCTGCCGGCGGACATCGAGATCACGCATCACAAGGATGCGCTGATCACCCCGGGCTTCATCGACACCCACATCCACCTGCCGCAGACCGGCATGGTCGGCGCCTACGGCGAGCAACTGCTGGACTGGCTGAACACCTACACCTTCCCGTGCGAAAGCCAGTTCGCCGACAAGGCCCACGCCGATGAAGTGGCGGACATCTTCATCAAGGAACTGCTGCGCAACGGCACCACCACCGCGCTGGTGTTCGGCAGCGTGCATCCGCAATCGGTGAACTCGTTCTTCGAAGCGGCAGAGAAACTGGACCTGCGGATGATCGCCGGCAAAGTGATGATGGACCGCAACGCGCCGGACTACCTGACCGACACCCCGGAATCGAGCTACGTCGACAGTAAGGCGCTGATCGAGCGCTGGCACGGCAAGGGCCGTCTGCACTATGCCGTCACCCCGCGATTCGCCCCGACCAGCACCCCGGAACAGTTGACGCTCGCCGGTCAGTTGCTCAGCGAATACCCGGATCTGTACATGCAGACCCACATCAGCGAAAACCTCAAGGAAGTCGAGTGGGTCAAGGAGCTGTTTCCGGAGCGCAAGGGCTATCTGGACGTCTACGATCACTACCAATTGCTCGGCGAGCGCTCGGTGTTCGCCCACGGCGTGCACCTGTGCGACGACGAATGCGCACGCCTGGCGCAGACCGGTTCGGCGGTCGCGTTCTGCCCGACCTCGAACTTCTTCCTCGGCAGCGGCCTGTTCAACCTGCCGATGGCCGAGAAGCACAAACTGAACGTCGGGCTCGGGACTGACGTCGGCGGCGGCACCAGTTTTTCGTTGCTGCAAACCCTGAACGAAGCCTACAAGGTGATGCAGTTGCAAGGCGCACGCCTGAGCCCGTTCAAGTCGCTGTACCTCGCCACCCTCGGTGGCGCGCGGGCCCTGCGTCTGGAAGACAAGATCGGCAACCTGCAACCGGGCTCCGACGCCGACTTCCTGGTGCTGGACTACAACGCCACGCCGCTGATGAGCTATCGCTTGAAGCAGGCCAACAACATTGCTGAAACGCTGTTCGTGCTGATGACCCTGGGCGATGACCGCACCATAGCTCAGACCTACGCGGCGGGCGCGCTGGTGCACCAGCGCTAACTGATTGCTCGATTGTTCCCACGCTCTGCGTGGGAATGCCTCTGGGGACGCTCCGCGTCCAG
Source organism: Pseudomonas sp. B26(2017) (assembly GCF_002113045.1). NCBI lineage: Bacteria > Pseudomonadati > Pseudomonadota > Gammaproteobacteria > Pseudomonadales > Pseudomonadaceae > Pseudomonas > Pseudomonas sp. B26(2017). Next base: position 132,794 of record NZ_NEJJ01000015.1, read on the forward strand.
TGACGCGGAGCGTCACGGGCTGCATTCCCACGCGGACGGTTCGACGCCTCGACGTGGGAACGATCAGGAGAGCAAAAAAATCCCCCGGCACTTTGCAGTCCGGGGGATTTTTATTGCCTGTCGATTCGCCTCAGAGCTTGACCGCCGGCCGCCCCGGCTTCTTGGTCTGCAACAGGTGCGAGAACACTGCATGCAGATCGTCCGAAGCGCTTTCTTCGTCGAGGTTGAGCTTGCTGTCGATGTGATCCATGTGATGCATCATCAGGTCCACTGCCAGCTCGCCGTTGCGCGCTTCGATGGCGTCGATCAACTGGGTGTGCTCGTCGTAGGAACAGTGCGAACGGTTGCCGCTTTCATATTGGGCGATGATCAGCGACGTCTGCGAAACCAGGCTGCGCTGGAAACTGATCAACGGCGCATTCTTCGCTGCCTCGGCCAGTTTCAGGTGGAATTCACCCGAAAGACGGATGCCGGCGCCGCGATCGCCACGGGAGAAGCTGTCGCGCTCGTCGTTGACCATCTGGCGCAATTCGGCGATCTGCTCGGCGGTGGCGTGTTGCACGGCCAGCTCGGTGATCGCGCGCTCCACCAGACGCCGGGCGAGAAACACCTGACGCGCCTCTTCAACGCTCGGGCTGGCGACGACCGCGCCACGGTTCGGCCGCAACAGCACCACGCCTTCATGGGCCAGACGCGAGAGCGCGCGGCGAATGATGGTGCGGCTGACCCCGAAAATTTCCCCCAGCGCTTCTTCGCTCAACTTTGTGCCGGGCGCCAGGCGCTGTTCGAGGATGGCCTCGAAGATATGCGCATAGACAATATCGTCCTGGGTTCCGCTGCGGCCGGCTTTGCCTGCTCGCGGTTGTTTCTTGAGGGGTTGCAACTGTTCGTTCATGGGCACTCGAGTCGGGAAGAACGGCGGCGAATTGACCGTGACTGTAATACGGCACAGTGGGTCGCTGGCAAGTATCGCGTAAAAAACAGCGCGATTGTACACAATGGAAGGTGGCAACACGACTGTACGGCTGTTTGTGGCTTTGGCTGTATTGCAACGCTTCGTTACGTTTGAGTTTAGGCTTGATCGCAGAATCCGCGATCCCTGTGGGAGCGAGCTTGCTCGCGATAGCGGTTGGACATTCAACTCCAATGTCGACTGTTCCGCCGTCATCGCGAGCAAGCTCGCTCCCACAAGGATTTCGCATAGCAGCAAATATCTTCATTGGTACAAGGAATACCGCTGTCATGAACGAAATTACCCACACCCGACTGCGCCCGCTGGCGGACACATCGCCCTCCGCCATCGTCGCCGGGTTCATCGCGATGATGACCGGCTACACCAGTTCGCTGGTGCTGATGTTCCAGGCAGGGCAAGCGGCGGGCCTGACCAGCGGGCAGATTTCTTCGTGGATCTGGGCGATCTCCATCGGCATGGCGGTGTGTTCGATCGGCCTGTCGCTGCGTTATCGCACGCCGATCACCATCGCCTGGTCAACGCCCGGCGCGGCGCTGTTGATCACCAGTCTTGGCGGCGTGACCTATGGCGAAGCGATTGGCGCCTATATCACCTGCGCGGTGCTGGTGACCATTTGCGGCTTGACCGGCAGCTTCGAACGGCTGGTGAAAAAGATCCCGGCCTCCCTCGCCGCGGCGCTGCTGGCAGGGATTCTGTTCAAGATCGGCAGCGAAATCTTCGTCGCTGCGCAGCACCGCACCGGCCTGGTGCTGGGGATGTTCTTCACTTATCTGATCGTCAAACGCCTGTCGCCCCGTTATGCGGTGCTCGCTGCGCTGCTGATCGGCACCGCGCTGTCGGGCGTCATGGGGTTGCTGGACTTCAGCGGTTTTCACCTGGAGGTGGCGACACCGGTCTGGACCACGCCGCATTTTTCCCTGGCCGCGACCATCAGCATCGGCATCCCGCTGTTTGTGGTAGCCATGACCTCGCAAAACATGCCCGGCATCGCCGTATTGCGGGCCGATGGCTACAACGTTCCGGCCTCGCCGCTGATCACCGCCACCGGCATCGCGTCGCTGCTGCTGGCGCCGTTCGGTTCCCACGGCATCAACCTCGCAGCGATTAGCGCGGCGATCTGCACCGGGCCGCATGCCCATGAGGATCGCAACAAACGCTACACGGCAGCCGTGTGGTGCGGGATTTTCTACGGGATTGCCGGGGTGTTCGGCGCCACACTGGCGGCGCTGTTTGCCGCGCTGCCCAAGGAATTGGTGCTGTCGATTGCCGCTTTGGCCCTGTTCGGCTCGATCATCAACGGCTTGAGCATCGCCATGACCGAAGTGAAGGAACGGGAAGCGGCGCTGATCACCTTCATGGTCACGGCGTCGGGGCTGACGCTGTTTTCCATCGGTTCGGCCTTCTGGGGGATTGTCGCGGGGGTGTTGACCTTGCTGATCCTCAACTGGCGAAAGGCATAAAAAAACGGCGACCTTCGGGTCGCCGTTCTTCATTTCGGAATCAAGCCTTGTTGATCGGCTTTTCCGGATACCAGACGTCCAGCAGCGGGCTGATTTCAGTCTTGGTCAGCTCGGTGCGGGTTTTCAGCCAGGCTTCCACGGCAGCGCGCTGCTCTTCGGAAACCGAACCACGCTTCTGCAGGCAAACCAGACCGAAGCCTTCGCCGCCGACATAGCCCAGACCATTGGCGTCCATGGCTTCTTTGATGAAAGCTTCGAGGAAAGCATCAATGGCTTCTTCGGACAGATCTTCTTTGAAGTCCAGGTTCAGTTCGAAACCCAGCTCTTGAAATTCATCGACGCACAGTTTTTTGCGCAGACGCTGGGAACGGTTAGTCGCCATTGGAACAATCCTCTTAAGTAATAACGGCCGGCACTTTACCAGTTTAAGGCGGCGATTGCCCGCCTATCCGGGACGTGCGTACGACCGCCTGTAAAAAAATAACGAATTGACGCCCTTGCGAAAGGCACAAGCTGTTACACCTTGGGGCATAATGCCGACACTTTCATGACCACTGAGGGCCTTTTCATCCATGTCCTCGTCTTTTTTCCCCTCGGCTGTAGGGTTTTATTTCATATGATCAAATCGTTGCGTCCTCTGCTCCTGGCCGGTCTTCTTCTCCCGCTGGCCCTGCCCGTCTCCGCTGCCACCATCAACACCGCCCTGACCCCCAACGTCGAAAAAGCCCTCAAGGCCAGCAAGCTGCAGCCCACTGCCCTGTCGCTGGTGATGGTGCCGCTGGACGGCCCGGGCACGCCGACCGTGTACAACGCCGACGTGTCGGTCAACCCGGCCTCGACCATGAAGCTGGTCACCACTTACGCGGCGCTGGAAATGCTCGGCCCCAACCACCAGTGGAAAACCGAGTTCTACACCGACGGCGACCTTAACGGCGGGATTCTCAACGGCAACCTCTACCTCAAGGGTGGTGGCGATCCGAAACTGAACATGGAAAAACTCTGGCTGCTGATGCGCGACCTGCGCGCCAACGGCGTGACTCAGGTCACCGGTGATCTGGTACTGGATCGCAGCTTCTTTGTGCAGCCGCAACTGCCGGAATTCAACGATGACGGCAACGACGAGAACAAGCCGTTTCTGGTCAAGCCGGATTCGCTGCTGGTCAACCTCAAGGCCCTGCGTTTCGTGGCCCGCAATGACAATGGCCGGGTGTTGATCTCGGTCGAGCCGCCGATTGCCAGCATCAATATCCAAAACACCGTCAAGGCACTCAATTCCAAACAATGCACCGGCGGCGTGCGCTACAACCCGGTGCCGCAGGCCGATGGCAGCGTGACCGTGACCGTGGCCGGCCAATTGGGCGAAGGCTGCAGCTCGCAGACTTATCTGTCGCTGCTCGACCACGCAACCTACACCGCCGGCGCCGTGCGGGCGATCTGGAAGGAACTGGGCGGCAGCATCCAGGGCAAGGATCGTCTGGCCCCGACCCCGAGCAGCGCCAAAGTGCTGGCCCGGGCGTTCTCGCCGGATCTGGCGGAAATCATCCGCGACATCAACAAATACAGTAACAACACCATGGCTCAGCAACTGTTCCTGAGCCTGGGCCAGAGATTCCGCAACGACGCCGATGGCGATGACGCCAAGGCTGCGCAACGCGTGGTCCGTCAGTGGCTGGCGAAGAAAGGCATCACCGCGCCGCACCTGGTGATGGAGAACGGCTCCGGTCTGTCGCGTTCCGAGCGAGTCAGCGCCCGGGAAATGGCCAACATGCTGCAAGCGGCCTGGCACAGCCCATATGCTGCCGAATACATCAGCTCGCTGCCGATTGCCGGCACCGACGGCACCATGCGCAAACGCCTGAAGACCACCGCGATGCGCGGCGAAGCCCACGTCAAGACCGGTACCCTGAACACCGTACGGGCGATTGCCGGCTTCAGCCGCGACGTCAACGGCAACACCTGGGCGGTGGTGGCGATCCTCAACGACAAGGCCCCGTTCGGCGCCTCGTCGGTGCTGGATCAGGTGCTGCTGGATCTGTATAAACAGCCGCGGACGCCGCAGACCGCTTCGGTTTTGTAACCCTGTAAATGATTGCTCCCACGCTCCGCGTGGGAATACAGCCCGTGACGCTCTGCGTCACTGGACGCGGAGCGCCCCCGGAGGCATTCCCACGCAGAGCGTGGGAACGATCAGGTGGCAGAGGGGCTCAGTTCATCTGCCGCTCGACCCGATCCCGTCCGCCCTGCTTCGCCGCATACACCCCGGAATCCGCCCGCAGCAACAGCGCGTCCGCGCCCTCTCCCGGTCGCCAGCTGGCAATCCCGAAACTGGCCGTCACCACCCCCACCACGTCGATCGGCGCACTGCGCAGGCTGTGCCATAACTCTTCGGCCAGCATGAGGGCGTGATCACCGTCGATGTCCGGGCACAGCACCATGAACTCCTCGCCGCCCAACCGGCAGAACACGTCGGTACGCCGCAGACGATGGCCGATGCGCTCGCAGACCGCCTGCAACACGCGGTCGCCCACCGCATGACCGTACTGATCGTTGATCCGTTTGAAGTGGTCGATGTCGAGCATGATTACCGACAACTCACCGCCGCCACGCTCTACCCGCGCCATTTCGGTGGTCAGGCGCTCCTGGAAATAGCGCCGGTTGTGAATCCCGGTCAGAGCGTCGGTCACCGACAATGCACGCAACTCTTCTTCGACGCGCTTCAGATCGGAGATGTCGGAAATGTAACCGTGCCACAGCACGCCGCCGCCCGGCAGTTCCTCCGGGGTCGCCTCGCCACGAACCCAGCGCAGGCCGCGTTCGGGCAACTGCACGCGGTATTCCTCGCGCCACGGACTGAGGTTGTCCGCCGAGGCGCGGATCGACTTGCGCACACGACTGACGTCCTGCGGATGGATGCGGGTGAAGATCGCTTCGGCGTTGAGCAGCAGCACGTCCGGCTCCAGCTCGTAGATTTCGCGAATCCCGTCGCTGGCGTAGATCACACTGAAGCGCCCGTCGAACTCCATTTTGAATTGATAGATCCCGCCGGGAACGTGGGCGCTGAGCTTCTTCAACAGCACGTCCCGTGCGGCCAGCGCTTCGTGCACGCGCTTGCGCTCGGTGATGTCGATGCAGATCGCCAGGTGTCCGACCCACAGCCCCTGCTCGTCCAGCACCGGTGTGGCAAGCATGTTCACCGGCAGGTGGCTGCCATCCTTGCGTACCAGCGTCCACTCCCGCGCTTCGTGCCCGCCGACTTCGCCGCCCTCCACCAGCATCGCCTGACAGGTCGGAATGACCTTGCCATAACGGGTGCTGAGCTCCGCCGCACGAGCCACCAGTTCCCGTGGAAAGTGCAGATTTTCCAGGGTCATGTGGCCGACCACTTCGTTGCTGTGATAACCGAGCATCTGCTCGGCGCCGGGGTTGAAGGTGTTGATCACGCCGCGCAGATCGGTGGCGATGATTGCAACCTGGGTTGCCGCGTTCAGCACCCCGCGCAACTGGCCGTGAGTGCCGCGCAGTTCCTGTTCACGCTCATGCAGTTCCTGAGTGCGCAACTCGACCATGCGCAACGCGCGCTGGCGCTGACTGACCAGCACATAAAGCAGCGCGCTCAGCAGGAGACTGAGCAATCCGCCCAGCACCACCACGCTGCCAACCGACGAATGGTTGGCCTGCATGAACGCTTCGCTGGGAAGAATATCCACCTGATAGTCGTGATCGGCCATGCGCACCAGCCGGGTGGCGGACAGATCGCTTGTCGCCGGTTCATTGGTCGACTCGAACAACACTTCATGTTGATCGCTGTTGGACAGATCGAGAATGCGCACTGACAGATAGTCATTGAGTGCGTCCGGCAAGCCGTCCGCCAGCAGTTGACGCATGCTGATCACTGCCATCACATAACCGAAAGAGACGTTTTCGCCCTGACGAACCACTGGCGCGACCAGCAGGACGCCGCGTGCATAAGCCGGCTCGATAGACACCAGATGCATCGGCTGCGAAACCGCCAGCCCGTGCAGCTGGTCAGCCCGTTCAAGGGTCGATCGGCGCAAAGGTTGCGCCAGCAAGTCATACCCCAGCGGAGATCCGAGCCGACTCTGGGTCTGGCTGTACACCACCACGACGTATTCATCGCGAGCCGCGGCCAGTTGCAGTTCGCCGCGTGCATTGAGTTCGCGCACGCTGAAGGTGGTCAGGCCCTCGTCTCGCACCTGTTTCTCGAACGCTGCACGCTCGGCGCCGCTCACCCGCAAGGCGAACGAATAGGCCTGGGTACGCAGTAACAAAGGTCGGGTGTAGCCGTCGAATTCGGCGCGGGACACCGATTCGGAGTTGGCGAAGAACCGTCGCAGGCCATCGAGGCGTTGCTCCTGATCCTGAAAACGTTCTTCGATGCGGCTGTAGCGCTCGTTGGCCAGTAGCTGAAAGCGTTGGCGCAACTGGCTGTGAAACTGATTGAGGGTGCCCCAGGCGAGCAGCCCCGTGAGAATCCCGCCGGCGAGCAATACCAGCAGCGCGACCAGCCAGGCCGAGACTTCTTCGCTGATGAAACCCAATATCTTCGGGCGCACGGGGTGCAACGACATAAAAGCCACTCACTACGTCAGCATCTGCGGGAAAAACCCCATCGGCCGTGTGTGAGTTATAGCTATTAGCCACTAATTTGGCTAGCTCTGGACGGATCCAAGAGCCTTTAAAAATCAAGGCTCTGTGGATCCAATTTTGCAGAGTGTCAACGAGCCGTGATTTTCCAGGCGCGATGGATCTTGCCGTTGCGGGCGAAATCCGGGTCGATGGTGCTGGCGGTGATTTCCTCGACCGCGTAACGCTCGGCCAGGTTGTCCTCGAGCTGGAACTTGCGGAAGTTGTTGGAGAAGTACAACACCCCGCCCGCTGCCAGGCGCGCCATGGCCAGGTCGATCAACTGCACCTGGTCACGCTGCACGTCGAAGATGCCTTCCATGCGCTTGGAGTTGGAGAAGGTCGGTGGATCGATGAAGATCAGGTCGTACTCTTCGCGGCAGTTTTCCAGCCACGCCATCACGTCGCCCTGCTCCAGACGGTTTTTGTCGGAGAAGCCGTTGAGCGACAAGTTGCGGCGCGCCCAGTCGAGGTAGGTTTTCGACAGGTCGACGCTGGTGGTACTGCGCGCGCCACCCTTGGCTGCGTGGACGGAAGCGGTCGCGGTGTAGCAGAACAGGTTGAGGAAGCGCTTGCCGGCGGCCTCTTTCTGGATCCGCATGCGCATCGGCCGGTGATCGAGGAACAGTCCGGTGTCGAGGTAATCGGTGAGGTTGACCAGCAACTTCACGCCGCCCTCGGTCACTTCATTGAACTTGCCCTGGGCCGCCTGACGCTCGTACTGCCTGGTGCCGCTCTGACGCTCGCGGCGCTTGACCACCACGCGGCTCTTGTCGATGTTCAGCGCCTGCGGGATGGCCGCCAACGCATCGAACATGCGGATCGAGGCCTTTTCCGGGTCGATCGACTTCGGCGCGGCGTACTCCTGAACGTGCACCCAGTCGTGGTACAGGTCGATGGCCATCGCGTATTCCGGCATGTCCGCATCGTAGACGCGGTAGCAATCGATGCCTTCGCGCTTGACCCACTTGCCCAACGCCTTGAGGTTCTTTTGCAGGCGGTTGGCAAACATCTGCCCGCCTTCGCTCAGGCGCGGCTGCTCGATCACTGGCGCCGGGGCCGGCGTCGGTTTGATCGGGTTGCCGTTCTTGTTGAACTTGCGCTCTTGCGGCTCGTTCGGCGTCTGGTCGTAAGCGGCTTGCTCGCGCTCGGCCTGACGTTGCTCCGGAGTACGGCGCTCGCCAGTGACAAACTGATCCGGCAGGACTTTGATCAACAGCAGCTTGCACGGCAGCGCGCCGTTCCAGAACGAATACTGTTTGTGGCTGCGGATGCCCATGCGCTTGCCGAGGTCCGGTGCACCGGTGAACACCGCCGCCTCCCAGTTCAGGCAGGCCTGACGCAGACGCTCGCCAAGGTTCTGGTAGAGGTACAACAGGCTGGCTTCATCACCCAGACGCTCACCGTACGGCGGATTGCAGATGACCAGACCTTTCTGGTTCTGATCCGGACGCGGTTCGAAGGTCGCGACTTCGCCCTGATAGATCTTGATCCACTCGCTCAGGCCGGCGCGCTCGACGTTGTTGCGGCCTGGCTGAATCAGCCGTGGGTCGGCTTCATAACCACGGATCCACAGCGGTGGTTTGGCCAGACCGGCGGCGGCGCGCTCGACGGCTTCTTCGTGGAGTTTTTTCCACAGCGCCGGTACGTGACCGAGCCAGGCGGTGAAGCCCCATTGCTCGCGACGCAGGTTCGGCGCCATATCGGCGGCGATCATGCCGGCTTCTACCAGGAACGTGCCGACACCACACATCGGGTCAGCCAGCGCGCCACCTTCGGCGGCAATGCGCGGCCAGCCGGAACGGATCAGGATCGCGGCCGCGAGGTTTTCCTTCAGCGGCGCAGCGCCCTGCTGCAAGCGGTAGCCGCGCTGGTGCAGGCTGTGGCCGGAAAGGTCGAGGGACAGAATCGCTTCGCCGCGATCCAGACGCAGGTGAATGCGCAGGTCCGGGTTGAGCTTGTCGATGCTTGGTCGGTCGCCCTGCGGGGTGCGGAGTTTGTCGACGATGGCGTCCTTGACCTTCAGGGCGCCGAAGTGAGTGTTGTCGATGCCTGAACCGTGGCCGCTGAATTCCACGGCCAGGGTGCCGTCGGCCAGCATGTGATCCTGCCAGTCGAGGTCGAGTACGCCGTGGTACAGGTCTTCGGCGTTTTTCATCGGGAAACGCTTGAGCACCAGCAGCACCCGGTTGGCCAGACGCGACCAGAGGCACAGACGATAAGCGGTTTCCATGGTCGCCATGCCACGCACGGCGGAGGTGTGTTCGCGGGCCTCTTCAAGGCCAAGCCCGACGGCTTCCTCGATGAGCAGGCCTTCAAGGCCTTTGGGGCAAGTGAGGAAGAGTTCGAAACGGTCGGACATGGTTTTTTCACAGCCTTTGGCTAATGAACCGGCAACGCATTGCCGGTCCGGTTTTCAATCAGGCGCTTTTCTACAAGAACGCCCGCGTGGCACGAAGGTGTGCCGTTCCATCCCCGCTGCTCGGGTTAAAAGAGCTTAGATGCCGGGACAGATAAAGAAGTTGAAGCAACAAAATGACTCAAAGCAACCCTTCGTCGAATAGTAACCCAGCGTAAACGTGGGTCATTCTCACTAAAGGATTAACCTCATCATCCAGCGCGGGGCCGATCATACCGGGGTTTGGCCAATAAACACTGGATAAATACGCGGTTACTTATGGCCATAGCATCTTTTTCGTTACGTCCTTATGACAAAACGGTCATTCCATCGATGTGACTCATTGGTTAGAACTGCACACAGGTTGACGTCGCAACGGCGTCAACACCTTGGCTCGCCACGCCGGCAGCGAGCCGCCAACGGCAGAGTTTTTCTGCCAGACCTCAATTGAGGTCGACGCGACAAAAACAGTCAACAAGTGAGGGAAACACCCTATGAGAAGACTTAAGCGTGATCCGTTGGAAAGAGCTTTTTTGCGCGGATATCAATATGGCGTTGGTGGCAAATCCCGTGAGCTTTGCCCATTTACTCTACCGTCGGTACGTCAAGCCTGGATCAACGGCTGGCGAGAAGGACGCGGCGACAACTGGGACGGTATGACCGGCACTGCGGGAATCCACAGACTCAACGAACTTCACGCCGTCGGCTGACACAGGGCACTTATTGCGACACGACAATCTGATTTCGTAAAAACCTGATCACCATGCACGTCCTTCCCGGACGGCGGGCCACGGCCCAGGGGCTCCTTCGAGGAGCCCTTTTTTATGCCTGCCACATTATTTATGCCATACACAAAACCTGTGGGAGCGACGTTGCGACGACTCGACTTGCTCGCGATGGCGGTGCATCAGTCACACGAAATGTTGACTGAACGGACGCCATCGCGAGCAAGCTCGCTCTCACAAAGGATCAGCGTTTGGCGGCGATGGCGTCCACCGATTCGCGGATCAGCGCCGGGCCCTTGTAGATGAAGCCGGAATAAATCTGCACCAGGCTCGCGCCGGCAGCGATCTTCTCGGCCGCATGCTTGCCTTCGGTGATGCCGCCCGCCGCGATGATCGGCAGCTTGCCGCCCAGCTCGGACGCCAGCACTTTCACGGTGTGGGTGCTCTTCTCACGCACCGGAGCGCCGGACAGACCGCCCGCCTCGTCACCGTGTTCCATGCCTTCGACACCCACGCGGCTGAGGGTGGTGTTGGTGGCGATCACCGCGTCCATCCCGGTTTCGATCAACGCCTGGGCGACTTGCGCGGTTTCTTCGTCGGTCATGTCCGGCGCGATCTTGATCGCCAGCGGTACATGTTTGCCGTGGCGCAGGGCCAGTTCGGCGCGGCGGGTGGCCAGGTCTGCCAGCAATTGCTTGAGCGAATCGCCGAATTGCAGGCTGCGCAGGCCCGGAGTGTTCGGCGAACTGACGTTGACCGTGACGTAACTGGCGTGGGCGTAGACCTTGTCCAGGCAGATCAGATAGTCCTCAACCGCGCGCTCGACCGGGGTGTCGAAGTTCTTGCCGATGTTGATCCCCAGCACGCCCTTGTATTTGGCCGCCGCCACCCGCGCCAGCAGGTTATCCACACCGAGGTTGTTGAACCCCATGCGATTGATGATCGCCTCGGCTTCCGGCAGGCGGAAAATCCGTGGTTTCGGGTTGCCCGGCTGCGGGCGCGGGGTCACGGTGCCGATTTCGACAAAACCGAAACCCAGCTGCGCGAAGCCGTCGATGGCCGCGCCGTTCTTGTCCAGACCGGCCGCCAGACCGACAGGGTTCGGGAATTGCAGGCCCATGACATTCACCGGCAGCGACGCCGGAGCCTTGCACAGCAAGCCGTTGAGGCCCAAACGCCCGCCCGCGCCGATCAGATCCAGCGACAGATCGTGGGAGGTTTCCGGGGAAAGTTTGAACAACAGCTGACGGGCCAGGGTGTACATGGGCGGCTATGACTCGGGCGGCGAAAAGAGGCGGCGATTATAGCCGGGCATCGCCCCACCGCGCGAGGCGCACGGGTAAATCCGTGCGCATGGCATATGCCTTGCACCCTCCCCGGCATCAGCCCGCAGGCCAATGGTGGCGTGCAGGCAAGGACAATGGCGTCGTCTCTCGGTTTTGCGCGGGCAAAGCCTAGGACGACGTTTTTTTTGAGGGTGGCTTTTATGACTCTAACCTCCGCCGGGCCGCTGGCCTGGGTCAACGGCAGCGATGCCCCGGAAAAAAGCGCGATCAACCTCGGCTTCATGGCCTTGAGCGACTGCGCCTCGCTGGTGGTCGCCGCCACCCAAGGCTTTGCCCAGCCTTACGGCCTGACCCTGAACCTCAAGCGCCAAAGCTCCTGGGCCAACCTGCGGGACAACCTGGTCAGCGGCGACCTCGATGCCGCCCACAGCCTCTACGGCCTGATCTACGCGGTGCACCTGGGCATCGGCGGTGTCGCGCCGACCGACATGGCGGTGCTGATGGGCCTGAACCAGAACGGTCAGAGCCTCAACCTGTCCCACGGTTTGCAGGGCCTGGGCGTGACCGGTCCTGAAGCGCTGCACCGGCATGTGCACCAAACCCGCGCAAAACTGACCTTCGCCCAGACCTTCCCGACCGGCACCCATGCCATGTGGCTTTATTACTGGCTGGCGAGCCAGGGCATTCATCCGTTGCAGGATGTCGACAGCGTGGTCGTGCCGCCGCCGCAAATGGTCGCGCACTTGCAAGCCGGACGCATTGATGGCTTCTGCGTCGGCGAGCCGTGGGCGGCCAGCGCCGTACAGCAGGATCTCGGCTTCACATTGGCGACAAGCCAGACCATCTGGCCCGATCACCCGGAGAAAGTCCTTGGCTGCACCCGCGCCTTCGTCGACCAATATCCCAACACCGCCCGCGCGCTGGTGATGGCGATCCTCGAGGCCAGCCGCTTCATCGAAGAAAGCCCGGAAAACCGCCGCAGCACCGCCCAGTTGCTGAGCGCGGCGGAATACCTCGACGCCCCGCTGTCCTGCATCGAACCGCGCTTTCTCGGCGACTACGACGATGGCCTCGGTCATCGCTGGCAGGATCCGCACGCACTGCGTTTTCATGACGATGGCGCGGTGAATCTGCCGTACCTGTCAGATGGGATGTGGTTCATGACCCAGTTCCGCCGCTGGGGTTTGCTGCGCGATGACCCGGATTACCTCGCCGTCGCCCGTCAGGTGCAACAACTGGAGATCTATCGCGACGCGGCGACTGCCATGGGCGTCGCGGCCCGGGGCAAGGACATGCGCAGCAGCCAGTTGATCGACGGCAAAATCTGGGACGGCAGCGACCCGGCCGCCTATGCCCGAAGCTTCAAGCTGCACGCGCTGAGCGACAGCGCGCCCCTTCTCGCCCAGCGCTGACAGGAGACCGCGAACATGTTGCGCATTCTGCTGATCAACGACACCGCGAAAAAAGTCGGACGCCTGAAAGCCGCGCTGACCGAGGCCGGTTTCGAGGTGATCGACGAGTCGGGTCTGACCATCGACCTGCCGGCGCGCGTCGAAACGGTGCGTCCGGACGTAATCCTGATCGATACCGAGTCACCGAGCCGCGATGTAATGGAGCAAGTGGTGCTGGTCAGCCGCGACCAGCCCCGGCCGATCGTGATGTTCACCGACGAACATGATCCTGGCGTGATGCGTCAGGCGATCAAGTCCGGGGTCAGTGCCTACATTGTTGAAGGCATTCACGCACAACGCTTGCAGCCGATTCTCGATGTGGCCATGGCCCGCTTCGAAAGCGATCAGGCCTTGCGCGCCCAGCTACAGGCCCGCGACCAGCAACTGGCCGAGCGCAAGCGCATCGAACTGGCCAAGGGGTTACTGATGAAAATGAAGGACTGCAACGAAGAAGAGGCCTACACCCTGATGCGCCGCCAGGCCATGAGCCGTCAGCAGAAACTGATTCAGGTCGCTGAACAGATCATTGCCATGAGCGAGTTGCTGGGCTGAAGTGCTCCCCCACATTGATCGTTCCCACGCTCCGCGTGGGAATGCAGCCATGGACGCTCCGCGTCCGCTTCTGAACGTGACGGATGCGTTTGCACGCAAAGCGTGGAAACAAGCCACACCGATCTGGCACAAATCTCGCTAAGCATTACGCACAGGTAACCAACGGCGGTTGCCCCACCCACGACAAAGACGTCGCTCACCTTCTTCGCCCCCTTCGGCGATCCGGGTAGCGGCGTTTTTGCGTTTTGGCCCCACAGCCCGGGGCCGGTGGTGCGGCCGTGGCGGCGCCCCACTGTGCTGGTTCTGACTCCTTCTCGAGATTCTCTACAGCTGAGGTGCGCGATGAATAAAAGCTTCTGGAAATCCGGCCACACCCCGACTCTGTTCGCGGCCTTCCTGTATTTCGACCTGAGCTTCATGGTCTGGTACCTGCTCGGCCCGCTGGCGGTGCAGATTGCCGCCGACCTGCATCTGACCACCCAACAGCGCGGGCTCGTGGTGGCGACGCCGATTCTGGCCGGCGCGGTGCTGCGCTTTGCGATGGGCATGCTCGCCGATCGCCTGTCGCCGAAAACCGCCGGGCTGATCGGTCAGGTGATCGTGATCTGCGCGCTGCTCGGCGCCTGGAAACTCGGCATCCACAGTTATGAACAGGCTTTGCTGCTTGGCCTGTTCCTCGGCATGGCCGGCGCCTCGTTCGCTGTGGCCCTGCCGCTGGCCTCGCAGTGGTATCCCCCGGAGCATCAAGGCAAGGCGATGGGCATCGCCGGGGCGGGCAATTCCGGCACCGTGTTCGCGGCGTTGATTGCCCCGGTTTTGGCGGCGGCGTTCGGCTGGAGCAATGTGTTCGGTTTCGCCCTGATTCCGCTGATCCTGACCCTGGTGCTGTTCGCCTGGCTGGCGAAGAACGCGCCCGAGCGGCCGAAAGCCAAATCCATGGCCGACTATTTCAAGGCCCTGGGTGATCGCGACAGCTGGTGGTTCATGTTTTTTTACAGCGTCACCTTCGGCGGCTTCATCGGCCTGGCCAGCGCCCTGCCCGGCTACTTCAACGATCAATACGGCCTGAGCCCGGTGACCGCCGGTTACTACACCGCCGCCTGCGTGTTCGGTGGCAGCCTGATGCGTCCACTGGGCGGCGCGCTGGCTGACCGTTTCGGTGGCATCCGCACCCTCTTGGCGATGTACACGGTTGCAGCGGTTTGTATTGCAGCGGTCGGCTTCAACCTGCCAAGTTCCTACGCGGCGCTGGCACTTTTCGTCTGCACCATGCTCGGCCTCGGCGCAGGTAATGGCGCGGTTTTTCAACTGGTGCCGCAGCGTTTCCGTCGCGAAATCGGCGTGATGACCGGGCTGATCGGCATGGCCGGCGGCATCGGCGGGTTTGCCCTGGCGGCAGGCATGGGCGCGATCAAACAGAGCACCGGCAGCTATCAACTGGCGCTGTGGTTGTTCGCCAGCCTTGGCGTATTGGCGTGGTTCGGTCTGCACGGTGTCAAACGTCGCTGGCGAACCACTTGGGGTTCGGCGGCCGTGACCGCTGCCCGGGTCTGAGGCCCGAATGGCTCTGCAACTGAGTTTCGCCGAAGCCAGCGCCACCGGACCACGCGCGGAAAACCAGGATGCCTTGCGCCTGGTCACGCCGGCCCCGGCGCTGGCTGCGAGCAAAGGTTTTCTGTTCGCCATCGCCGACGGCGTCAGCCAGTGCGCCGATGGCGGGCTGGCCGCGCGCTCGACTTTGCAGGCATTGGCGCTGGATTACTACGCCACCCCGGAAACCTGGAGCGTGGCCCAGGCCCTCGATCGTCTGTTGCTCGCACAAAACCGCTGGTTGCAGGCCAACGGTGGCGGTCAGCCGCTGCTCACCACGATCAGTGCACTGGTCCTGCGTGGCCGGCGGTTTACCCTGGCGCACGTCGGTGATTGCCGGGTCTATCGCTGGCACGCAGCGACCTTGCAGCGGATCAGCGAGGATCACGTCTGGGATCAGCCGGGCATGCAGCACGTGCTCAAGCGCGCACTGGGACTGGATCAGCATCTGGTGCTGGATTTTCTCGACGGCGAGCTGCGTGACGGCGAATGTTTCGTGCTGCTCAGTGATGGCGTGTGGGCAGCGCTCGGCGACACCGCCATCGCCGCAATTTTGCGCGATCAGCCGGACCTGCACAGCGCTGCGCAAACACTGGTCAACGCTGCGCACCTGGCCGGCAGTCAGGACAACGCCAGTGCGCTGTTGGTGCGGGTAGATGCCGTCGGGGAGGCCAGCCTTGGCGATGCGCTGGTTCATTTGCAGCAGTGGCCTCTGCCCCCGCAGCTGAAACCGGGTCAGGTCTTTGAAGGCTGGCGGGTTCAGGAGGTTATAGGGCGCAGCCAACAATCGTTGCTGTATCGAGTGCTCGATGGTCAGGGCCAGGCCTGGCTGTTGAAAACCTTGCCCGCACAATGGGCGGACGATGCCCAGGCCGGCCAGGCCTTGCTGGCGGAAGAATGGTTTCTCAAACGCGTCGCCGGGCGGCATTTTCCTGAAGTCCATAGCGCCGGACAGCGTCAGCATTTGTACTACGTGATGCGTGAATATTCGGGAACAACCCTGGCGCAGTTGTTTGAACAACGCGGCCCGCTGCCACTGGCTCAATGGCAGGATCTGGCCGAACGTCTGCTGCGGGCAGTCGGCCTGTTGCATCGACGGCAGATCCTGCACCGCGACATCAAACCGGAAAACCTGCATCTGGGGGACGACGGCGAGCTGCGTCTGCTGGATTTCGGCCTGGCGTATTGCCCCGGCCTGTCGCAGGACGCACCGTCGACCTTGCCCGGATCCCCGAGCTACATCGCGCCGGAAGCCTTTCAAGGCGTAGCACCCAGCGCGCAACAGGATCTGTATGCGGTGGGCGTGACCTTGTATTTCCTGCTCACCGGGCACTTTCCCTATGGCGAGATCGAAGCCTTCCAGCGCCCGCGTTTCGGGGTGCCGGTGAGTGCCGGGCGATATCGCCCGGATCTGCCGGAGTGGCTGGCGCAGTGTCTGGAGCGCGGTGTGGCGGCCGATCCCTTGCAACGCTATGAAACCGCCGAGGAATGGCTGTTGATTCTGGAGCAAGGTGAGCGCCGCAGCCTGAACGTACGCCCTCGCCCCTTGCTGGAACGTGAGCCGCTGAAGGTCTGGCGGACTTTGGCGTTGCTGGCGTTGCTGGGCAATCTGGTGCTGCTGTTTCTGTTGTTTCATGGCTGATGCGGCGCTCCATAAACGGGCGTGCCGCTTCCATTCAGTGCAAAAACCACAATGAACATCTGGCCAATTCCTGCATTACCCCAGTGAATTCGCGGCTTACCGCGACTTGGCACAGCCACTGCATTAACGTTTTCAACTGACATAAAAGCCCGACCTTCAACGACGAAGGCCGGGCTTCCCGAGAGAACGGGACAAGGACAAAGGCGTCCTCGCCAGGTAACTGGCGGGACGCCTTTTTTGTTTGCGCCATTTTTGTCGAGCAAGGCCTGACTGCCCACAGGAGGCAAGCCCGATGCTCCCGGAGAATCTGATGAAAAAACTCAAACTGGTGATGATCGGCAATGGCATGGCCGGGGTTCGTACCCTGGAAGAACTGCTCAAGCTCAGCAACGAGCTGTACGACATCACAGTCTTCGGCGCCGAACCGCACACCAACTACAACCGCATCCTGTTGTCGCCGGTATTGGCCGGCGAACAGACCTTCGAAGAGATCGTGCTCAACGACCTCGACTGGTACCTGGAAAACGGCATCAAACTGCTGCTCAACCGCAAAGTGGTCGAGATCGACCGGGTCAAACGCCGGGTGATCGCCGAGGATGGCACTGAGGCCGAATACGACCGCCTGCTGATCGCCACTGGCTCGACCCCGTTCATCCTGCCGATCCCCGGGAACACCTTGCAGGGCGTGATCGGGTACCGCGACATCGCCGACACCCAGGCGATGATCGATACCGCCAAGACTCACAAACACGCCGTGGTGATCGGTGGCGGTCTGCTCGGGCTCGAAGCGGCCAACGGCCTGATGCTGCGCGGCATGCACGTCACCGTGGTGCACCTCGGTGAATGGCTGCTGGAGCGGCAACTGGACAAGACCAGTGGCCAGCTCCTGCAAACCGCCCTCGAATCCCGTGGCCTGCACTTTCGCCTGTGCGAACAGACCCAGGCCCTGCACGACGCCGGCAATGGTCGGGTCGGCGCGGTGCAATTCAAGAACGGCGACATCATTCCTGCCGATCTGGTCGTCATGGCCGCCGGCATTCGCCCCAACACCGAACTCGCGGAAAAGGCCGGCATCCCGTGCAATCGCGGGATTCTGGTCAACGACACCCTGCAAACCTACGACCCGCGCATCTATGCCATCGGCGAATGCGCCAGCCACCGTGGCATTGCCTACGGCCTGGTGGCGCCGCTGTTCGAACAGGCCAAGGTCTGCGCCAACCACTTGGCGCAACTGGGTTTCGCGCGCTATCAGGGCTCAGTGACGTCGACCAAGTTGAAAGTCACCGGCATCGACCTGTTTTCCGCCGGCGACTTCATGGGCGGCGAAGGCACCGAGACCATCACCCTCTCCGACCCGATCGGCGGGGTGTACAAAAAACTGGTGATCAAGGATGACGTGCTGGTCGGCGCGTGTCTGTACGGCGATACGGCAGATGGCGGTTGGTATTTCCGGCAGATTCGTGAGAATCACGCCATCGGCGAGATCCGCGATCACTTAATGTTCGGAGAAAACGCGATTGGCGACGTAGGACATCAGGGCCAGGACAAAGCCATGAGCATGGCCGACAACGCCGAAGTCTGCGGCTGTAACGGCGTGTGCAAGGGCACCATCGTCAAGGCGATTCAGGAACACGGGCTGTTCAGCGTCGACGAAGTGAAGAAACACACCAAGGCCGCCAGCTCCTGTGGCTCTTGCGCCGGCCTGGTCGAGCAGATCCTGATCAACACCGTCGGCGGCGCGGCAGACGTCAAACCGAAAAGCGAAAAAGCCATCTGCGGTTGCAGCGATCTCAACCATGGCCAGATTCGCCAGGCCATTCGCGAACAGCATTTGCTGACCATCGCCGGCACCATGAGCTACCTCAACTGGCGCACGCCGAACGGTTGCGCCACTTGCCGGCCGGCCCTCAACTACTACCTGATTTCCACCTGGCCCGGCGAAGCCAAGGACGATCCGCAGTCGCGCCTGATCAACGAACGGGCCCACGCCAACATCCAGAAGGACGGCACCTACTCGGTGGTACCACGGATGTGGGGCGGCGTGACCAACCCGTCGGAACTGCGGCGGATCGCCGACGTGGCGGACAAATATCAGGTGCCGATGGTCAAGGTCACCGGCGGTCAGCGCATCGACTTGCTGGGGATCAAGAAGCAGGATCTGCCCGGCGTGTGGAAAGACCTCGACATGCCGTCGGGCCACGCCTACGGCAAATCGATCCGCACCGTGAAAACCTGCGTCGGCAGCGAGTTCTGCCGCTTCGGCACGCAGAATTCGACCCAGTTGGGCATCGACCTCGAACACGACCTGTTCAACATGTGGTCGCCGCACAAAGTGAAACTGGCGGTCTCCGGATGCCCACGCAACTGTTCGGAAGCGGGGATTAAAGACGTAGGAATCATCGGAGTCGATTCCGGCTGGGAGATGTACATCGGTGGCAACGGCGGGATCAAGACCGAAGTCGCCGAATTCTTCGTCAAGCTCAAGACTGCCGAGGAGGTCCGCGAATACAACGGCGCGTTCCTGCAGCTGTACCGCGAAGAAGCCTTCTACCTCGAACGCACCGTGCATTACCTGCAACGGGTCGGCATGGAGCACATCAAGAAAGCCGTGCTGGAAGATCCCGAGCGCCGCAAGGCCCTGAACGAGCGCCTGCAATTCTCCCTGTCGTTCGAACAGGACCCTTGGAAAGAACGCCTCGCCCAGCCGCAACTTAAGAAAGAATTCGACGTGATCCCTGTGAAAAACCTGGAGGTGCCGGCATGAACTGGCTCGATATCTGTGCCCTGGAAGAGATCAACGCCCTCGGTTCGCGGATCATCGCCGGGCCCAAAGGTGACATTGCGATCTTTCGTACAAGCGACGACGAAGTCTTCGCACTCGATGACCGCTGCCCGCACAAGGGCGGCCCATTGTCCCAAGGCCTGATTTACGGCAAGCGCGTGGCCTGCCCACTGCATAACTGGCAGATCGATCTGCAATCCGGCGAAGCCCAGGCGCCGGACGTCGGTTGCGCACATCATCACCCGGCCCGGGTGGAAAACGGCCGCGTGCAACTGGCCCTGCGGGACGCCGTCTGATGAACCGCCAGACGACCGCCTCGACCTGCTGCTATTGCGGGGTCGGCTGCGGCGTGCTGATCGAGCATGACGGCGAGCGCATCCTCGGCGTCAGCGGCGATCCGGCGCACCCGGCCAACTTCGGCAAACTGTGCAGCAAAGGCTCGACCCTGCATCTGACCGGTGATCTTGCGGCCCGGGCGTTGTACCCGGAATTGCGCCTGGGCAAAGGCCTGGCGCGCAGCCGCTGCGACTGGGACACCGCGCTGGACCATGCCACCCAGGTCTTCGCCGAAACCATCGCTGAACACGGCCCGGACAGCGTGGCGTTCTACATCTCCGGGCAGTTGCTGACCGAGGACTACTACGCCTTCAACAAACTGGCGCGGGCGCTGGTCGGTACCAACAACATCGACAGTAATTCGCGGCTGTGCATGTCTTCGGCGGTGGTCGGCTACAAGCGCAGCCTCGGCGCCGACGCCCCACCGTGCAGCTATGAAGACCTGGAATCGAGCGATTGCGTGGTGATCGTCGGCAGTAATATGGCTTACGCCCATCCGGTACTTTTTCGCCGCCTCGAAGAAGCCAAGTCCCACCGCCCTCACATGAAAGTCGTCGTCATCGACCCTCGACGCACCGACACCTGCGATCTGGCCGACCTGCATCTGGCGATTCTGCCGGGCACCGATGTCGCCTTGTTCCATGGGATTTTGCATCTGCTGTTGTGGGAAGACTGGATCGACCGTGACTTCATCAAGGCCCACACCGAAGGACTCGCCGGGCTGAAAAGTCTGGTGCGCGATTACACCCCGGCCATGGTTTCGCAGCTGTGCGGGATCAGTGCCGAGCAGTTGCAGCAATGCGCCGAATGGATCGGCACCGCGCCGAGTTTTCTCTCGCTGTGGTGCATGGGCCTGAACCAGTCCACCGCCGGCAGCGCGAAGAACAGTGCGCTGATCAACCTGCACCTGGCCACCGGGCAGATCGGCCGACCGGGGGCAGGACCTTTCTCTTTGACCGGTCAGCCGAATGCCATGGGAGGACGGGAAACCGGCAGTCTCTCCAACCTGTTGCCCGGTCATCGCGAAGTGACCAATCCGGAGCATCGCGCCGAAGTGGCAGCGTACTGGGGTGTGGATAAGCTGCCGGAAAACACCGGGCTCAGCGCCATCGAACTGTTTGAACAGGTGCGCAGCGGCCGGATCAAGGCGCTGTGGATCGCCTGCACCAACCCCGCGCAATCGATGCCGGACCAGAACGCCGTGCGCGCCGCGCTGGAAGCTTGTCCGTTCGTGGTATTGCAGGAAGCGTTTCGTACCACCGAAACCGCGGCGTTTGCCGACCTGCTGTTGCCGGCGGCCAGTTGGGGCGAGAAGGAAGGTTCGGTGACCAACTCTGAACGGCGGATTTCCCACGTACGCAAAGCTATTGCCGCACCGGGTGAAGCGCGTCCGGACTGGGCGATCACGGTAGATTTCGCACAACGCCTGGAGAAACGTCTGCGCCCGCAACAACCGGGGCTGTTTGCCTTCGAGCAATCGGCGCAGCTGTTTGACGAGTACAAACAACTGACCCGGGGGCGCGATCTGGATTTGTCCGGGATCAGCCACGGATTGATTGATGAGCTGGGGCCACAGCAATGGCCCTTCCCCGCTGGCGCCCGCCTGGGTACGGCCCGGTTGTATGGCGACGGGATCTTTCCTACGCCGAACGGGCGCGCGCAATTCGTTGCCGATCCCTATCGCGCCGCCAAGGAACAACGCGACGCGCGCTTTCCCCTGACCCTGATCACCGGCCGCCTGCGTGATCAATGGCACGGTATGAGCCGCACGGGTACGGCGGCGCAGTTGTTCGGCCATGTCAGCGAAGCGGTGTTGGGCCTGCACCCGGACGAGTTGCGCCGCCACCGCTTGCAGTCGGGGGATTTGGTGAATCTGAAAAGTCGTCGGGGCGCGGTGATCGTGGCGGTCGCCAGCGATGACAGCGTACGTCCGGGCCAGGCGTTCCTGCCGATGCACTGGGGCGATCGTTTCCTCAAGGGCGGCGTGAACAGCCTGACCCTGCCGGCTTTTGATCCTTTGTCGAAACAACCGGAACTCAAGCACAGCGGTGTGCGGCTGGAACCGGTGGAGTTGCCATGGCAACTGTTCGCACTGATCGAGGGCGATGTTCAACGGCACTTCGAGGCGCTTCGACCGCTCTGTGAGGCTTTTTCCTACACAAGTATCAGCCTTGTCGGACGTGAACGGCCTGCGTTGTTGATACGTGCAGCCAGCGTTATGGCGCCAGAGCCGCAATTGCTGCATGAAATCGACCAATGCCTGGCCCTGATCGAGGGGCCGGTGCTGGCTTATGACGATCCACGCCGTGCCATCGGCAAGCGGGTACGCATCGAAAACGGACGAATCACTGCGATTCGCCTTGCTGGCGAAACCCTCGCTCAGCACTGGTTGCAAGGCCTGTGGCTGGAGGGTCGCGCCGACGAACAACTGCGGCGCTGGCTGCTGGCACCGATGAGTGCACCGCCGGGCAATGCCGGCGCGCCGGTTGTGGCGGACAAAACCCTGTGCAACTGCAAGAACGTCAGCCACAGCGCGGTCTGCGCCGGTATTGGTGAAGGTCTGGATCTGCAGGGTTTGAAAAACAAGTTGGGATGCGGCACGCAATGCGGTTCCTGCGTCCCGGAAATCAAGCGTTTGCTGGCCGCCGAAGTGCGTCCGGTCGCCGTCATTTGAAGAGGAAACACCATGAGCGCGAAAGTCTGGTTGGTGGGCGCAGGTCCCGGTGATCCTGAGCTGCTGACGCTTAAAGCAGTGCGTGCCTTGCGCGAAGCCGAGGTGGTGCTGATCGACGATCTGGTCAATGAGGCGGTACTTGAGCACTGCCCTGCTGCGCGAATCATTGCGGTCGGCAAACGCGGCGGCTGCCGCTCAACGCCCCAAGCGTTCATCCATCGGCTGATGCTGCGTTACGCCCGTCAGGGCAAATGCGTGGTGCGACTCAAGGGCGGCGATCCGTGCATTTTCGGGCGTGGCGGTGAAGAAGCGCAGTGGTTGCGTGAGCGCGGGGTCGAGGTGGAGTTGGTCAATGGCATCACCGCCGGGCTGGCGGGCGCGACCCAATGTGATATTCCGCTGACGTTGCGCGGCGTGGCCCGGGGCGTGACGCTGGTCACCGCTCACACCCAGGACGACAGCCAGTTGAACTGGCGGGCGCTGGCGCAAGGCGGAACGACGCTGGTGATTTACATGGGGGTGGCGAAGCTCGGCGAGATTCGCGAGCAGCTCTTGGCGGGGGGGATGGCGGCGGATACGCCAGTGGCGATGATCGAGAATGCCTCGTTGCCGGAACAACGCGAATGCCGTAGCGACCTGGCAGCCATGGAAAACGATGCCCTTGATTTCCGGCTCAAGAGCCCTGCGATTCTGGTCATAGGCGCCGTCGCAGCCGCTGCGACCCAGGTCGATTCGATTGACTGGGCAGCCGAACGCCTGGCCTGACAATCCTCGGTTTACCCAAATCGCAGGCAAAGAAAAGCCCGGCATAAGCCGGGCTTTTCTCGCAGCGGCAGCTAATTACTTAGCTTGAGCTTCAACCTGCGCTTCTACGCGACGGTTAACAGCACGGCCAGCTTCAGTTTTGTTGTCAGCAACTGGGCGGGATTCGCCGTAGCCGATCGACTGAATGCGGGACGATTCAACACCGTACTGGTTGGTCAGAACTTGCTTAACGGCGTTTGCACGACGCTCGGACAGTTTCTGGTTGTAAGCGTCAGGACCGACGGAGTCAGTGTGACCTTCAACAGTAGTGGTGGTGGATGGGTACTGCTTCATGAAGTCAGCCAGGTTTTTGATGTCGCCGTAGCTGTTTGGCTTCACAACCGACTTGTCGAAGTCGAACTTCACGTCCAGCTCAACACGAACAACTTCAGCAACTGCCGGGCAGCCATCAGCGTCAACAGTTACGTTGGCTGGGGTGTCTGGGCACTTGTCAACGTTGTCGCATACGCCGTCGTTGTCGCTGTCGGAGCAGACTTCAGCCGGAGCTGGAACTGGAGCAGCAGCTGGCTTGGAGCCGCCACCGAAGTTCACACCGATACCGACGCTAGGAGCCCACTCGGTGTCGCCCTGGTCGATGTTGTATTGAGCTTCAACGCCAGCACGGGCGTAGAAGTTCTCGGTGAAGTACAGCTTGGCACCGCCGCCAACGTTGGCGAAGGTAGAACGGTTACGACCGCCAGTGCCGTTCTGGCCGATGCTCTGATCGGAGAAACCAGCCGATACGTATGGACGCAGCATGTCGCCTGGGTTGTTGAAGTGGTACAGAGCGTCCAGAGCGGTGTTGGCGCCCTTGATGTTACGACCGTCGTCGGAACGCACGTTGTGCACTTCGTCGTAGCCCAGACGCAGTTCAACGTCGTCGGTCAGGAAGTAACCGATCGAACCGCCGAACAGGTTGCCGTTGTTCTTGAAGTTACGAGCGCTGTCGAATTGTTCTTTCTTTGCGAAGCCTTCGATTTCAACTGCGCCTTGGCCTTGTGCCAGAGCGCCGAAAGAAGTGGCGGCAATCAAAGAACCAATGGCCAAGCCCAAGGTGTTTTTCAGTTTCATCCGTTAAATCCCCATCTGGTGATTGTGAAGCAGTCCCGCAAACCGGGGGACAACTCGGCGGCAAGTCTATCAGAACTTGCCTACACGTAAGAGATATTTGCGCCGAACTAAGTTTCAGCAATGCCTGCAAATTTCTCACGCAATTTATCAAGAGCACGTTTGTAACGCATTTTTGTCGCACTCAAACCCATGTGCATGATGTCTGCGATCTCCTGGAACTCCAGCTCTGCGACAAATCGTAGCACCAGAATTTCCCGATCAATCGGGTTCACATACACCAGCCAGCGATCCAGTCCACCCTTTTCCTCGGGTTTTGGCGCCTTTTCTTCAGACGCTTCCTCAAGGGGGTCAAGACTCAGTGCGTCCATCAAGCGACGCTTTCGCCGTTCCTTCCGATACTGTGTGATGCATTCGTTGTACGTGATGCTGTAGAGCCATGTCTTGAACTTTGATTTCCCCTCGAAGTTCTTCAGGCCGTACAGCACCTTAAGCATCACTTCCTGACAGACATCGTCTGCATCGCGATCGTTCCCAAGATATCGTGCACAGACGTTAAATAATGTCCGCTGGTAACGCCGCATCAGTTCTTCATAGGCGCGCGTCACGTGAAACAGCTCGGTATGCGAGCGCGCGACCAACTCCTCGTCAGAGAGCTCGCGGGGGTCGTAGCGCGTGGATAGCGTTTGGGCTTTATTCAAAACAAGTCGTGCCGACAGTCAGGTCAATGTCCACCGCAGCCAGCATCAGCTGGCATTTTGCGGCGGCATACATTAGCAGGGTTTGCCGGGTTAGCGGCTACTCACATGCTGCTCCAGCAGGATCCGATTCGAGAGAGAGACTAGCTCACCCTCATCGGTCAGCAATGTGGTCTTAACCGTGCCGATCTCTTCGATCTGGCCTTCGACCTCGCCAATACGCACTTGTTGCCCAACCTGATACAACTCACGCACATAGATTCCCGCAAGAATCTGACCGGCAATTTCCCGGCTTCCCAAACCCATGGCCAAGGCAACAGCCAGACCAACGGTAATCAATACGATGACGATCACATGGTTCAGCAGGTCGGTCTTGACCTCCAACTGACTGATCGCGACCGAAATGCTGATGATGATCACCAGGCCCTGGGCGATTCGCCCAAGTCCTGAAGCGTAGTCCAGACCTACGCCTTCTGCCGCCCCGCGAACCAGGCCATTGGCCAGTTGCGCGAGCAGGACGCCCACCAGCAACACCAGCGCGGCACCGAATACTTTCGGCAAATACAGCGCGAGCATGTCAAGCGTAGCTGAAACTCGTTCAAGTCCAAGGGATTCTGCTGCCGATACCAGGAAAATCAGCAGAACGAACCAATAGACGATCTTGCCGATCAGGGTCGAGATCGGCACTTGCAGCCCCGCGCGGGACATCAACTTTGTCAGGCCGGTGCCGCCCATCAGGCGATCGAGACCCAGTTTGGCCAGCAATTTGGACAGCAAGGTGTCCAGCAGCTTGGCCACGACAAAACCCAACAGCAGCACAACCAGTGCGCCGAACAGGTTCGGAATGAAATTAGCGACTTTGGTCCACAACGCAGTCATTGCAGTGACGAGGCTCTGAGTCCAGAGATCAAGTTCCATATTCAATCAGCCTTATCAGCAGTGCGAGCGGTAGGTTTACGGAGACGGGAGACCGGCGCGACATGGGCCGAGCCGTTGTTCAGGGCGATCATCAGCGCGGGCAGCCAGCGGCCCAGCAGGCTGAACAGATCGCCGGCGCCCACCTGGCGGTTGGCGGTTTTGAGTACGCGGCCCAGGCAGGCATCGTCGTCGCGGCCGGACGGCGAGGCGTTGAGCATGTCGCGCAAAGACTGTTCAAACGGATCGTGCATACGCACCTCTCGTGATGTCTGTGAAAGACGCGGGCAAATTTGGTCGGGTCACATGGCGCATCTTCATACCCAGCGCAAACGGCGGAACAACCACCATTGTCCGAGGGCCAGGGCGAGCACTGTCAGGCAGGCGATCAGGAAACCATAAGGGCTGCTCGAGAACGGAATGCCGCCAACGTTGATGCCCAGCAGACCGGTCAGAAAACTCATCGGCAGAAAGATGCAGGTGATGATCCCGAAGCGGTACATGGTGCGGTTCATGCGCACGCTCAAGCGCCGGTCTTCGGCGTCCAGCACAAGCCCCACGCGCTCTCGGGTCAATTCGAGCTCTTCGAGATAACGGGTCAGGCTGTTGTTCAATTCGTTCCAGTAGTCGGCATCGTCATCGACGAACCACGGCAGTTTTATCCTTGTCAGCTGTCCGAAAATATCCCGCTGCGGTGCCAGAAAACGCTTGAGTCCGGCGGCCCTGCGACGGATGTGCAAAATGGCGCCATGCTCGGGGGTATACCGTTCGTCGGCATCCAGTTTTTCTTCCTCTTCATCGACCACTTCAGAGAGGCAAGTCACCAGATCCTGCACCTTGTTGGTGAGGAGTTGCGCCAGATACAGCATCAGTTCGGACGAGGTTTTCGGCCCTTTGCCCTCGCCCAACATCACCAGCAACTCGTCGGTGGCTCGCAGCGGACGCAATCGCAGGGAAATCACTCGCTGGGCCGAAGCGAAAATGCGCACCGACACCATATCTTCCGGCTCGGCGCCCGGGTTGAGATTGACCCCGCGCAAAAACAGCAGCAGCTCGGAATCCGGCAACGGCAACAGACGTGGACGAGTATTTTCTTCCAGCAATAGATCGCAAGCGAACTCGTTGAGCCCACTGGATTTGCGCAGCCAGGTCTGGGTCTGCGGGTGACTGCGATCCCAGTGCAGCCACAGGCTTTCATGAGCCTGCAACTGCAGATCGTCGAGATCAGTCCGGGCTATCGAACGCGCACCGCCTTTACCGTCCAGCACCAGGGCATGCACCAGCCCCCACTGCGCGTTTTCTTCCTCGAACATCCTCACCCCTATGGTTACCGCGATTTATTCAGGCATTTTCAGCGGACTTGGCGAGATGATCACGCCATTGTTGTCCGCATAGATGTACTGGCCGGGATGGAAAGTGACACCCGCGAACGTCACCGGCACGTTGAGGTCGCCGATACCGCGCTTGTCCGTTTTCATTGGGTGACTGGCCAGGGCCTGCACGCCAAGATCGGTCTGGGCGATGACGTCGACGTCACGGATGCAGCCGTAGATGACCAGCCCTTCCCACCCGTTTTTCGAGGCTTTCTCGGCGAGCATGTCGCCCAGCAATGCACGGCGCAGTGAACCGCCACCATCCACCACCAGCACCTTGCCATTACCCTTGAGTTCGACCTGCTCCTTGACCAGCGAATTGTCTTCGAAGCACTTGATGGTCACGATCTCGCCGCCGAACGAATCACGGCCGCCGAAATTGCTGAACATCGGGTCCAGCACCTGAACCAGCTCCGGATAGGCGTCGCACAGGTCAGGCGTAAGGTAATGGTTCATCGAATAACTCCTGTAACAAGGAAGACGATCAAGGATGTCGCACACTTCTGAGACGAGTTCCGGCGGTCGCTGTTTACCTTAGCCCATGTCATGGTCACTGAACGAACCTGAACACAAGCTGAAACGGAATAGCGAAACAGTCACTAAATATGACCAGAACCGTCCAGCGCGTCATATGTTAGCCGCAAGCCGACCCGAACGAAATGCCCTTTTCAGGGCGCCGCACTCAGACCGCTGCCGCCAGATCCGGCTTCTCACCGAGCAACGACGTGTGCTGATCCGCCAGCCAACGCGCCACCAGCGGCCAGACTTCAGCCTGCGCCGCCTTGCTCACCAGCATTTCGACATGCCCGAACTGATCATTGAAACCCTGCTCACGGCCCAGGTTGATGAACTGCTTGTGCTCGGAACCGATCTGCTCGAACAGCTTGCGGCACGCCCAGGCCGGATCCTGGTGATCGCCTGCCGCGCTCACCGCCAACACCGGTACCCGCACATCGGCAAGGCCTGCCCACCAATCCTTGTCCTTGTCGCCGAAACGACCGAACAGGCCGTACCAGCGCATGCTTTCCAGCGCCAGACCGATCGGTTCGTCTTCCGGGCCGCGCTTGAGCCGCGAGCCTGACAATTGGGCAAAACGCTTGAGAATGAAGCGCCCGCTCCATTCCACCGGCGGAATCTTCAGCGGCCAGTACGTGCGGCTGACCTGGGTGCCGAAAAACGCCGCCGACGCCACCGCAGGCTCACCCAGGTATTCGCCGCCCAGTGCGGCGGCCAACGTGATGCCCCCCAGCGAGTGGCCGATCCAGTGCGGAATCTGCCCGCTCTGCTCACGCACAAACGCGGCAATCGCCGGCAGATCGTAACGGGCGTAGTCGGCGACGCGGTTGCGGCGGTAGTCCTCGTTACGCTGGGACAAACCGTGACCGCGCATTTCCGGGATCCACACATCGAATCCCAGACGCGTCAGATACGCGCCCAGGCCCAGGCCCTTCGGCGAAAACCAGAAGCGCCGGTTGGAAAAACTGCCGTGCAGCAAGATCACCGGCACGCCGCGCGATGCCGGCTCATCGGCCATGCCGAGACGGGTCACTGCGATTTCCACGGACCAGTCAGGGCTGTTGCCCGGTTTCAAACGGTAAACGTCTTCGCTCAGATCACCGCGTCGTTCGGCGCTGATCAGGGCGACAGGAAATAGGTTGCTGCTGCTTTGCATGATGCTCTTGCACAAAAAAGGGCGGCATCCGGAGAGCTCGCCCTACTTCAATCTTAAAGCCCCGAACCGGTTCACCGGGCCGAGGCTTCATTCACGGCTTATTCCGCCGCCTGGCCTTCGGCAAGGAAGAACCAGGTTTCCAGCACGGTGTCCGGGTTCAGCGACACGCTTTCGATGCCCTGCTCCATCAGCCACTTGGCGAGGTCCGGGTGGTCCGAAGGGCCCTGACCGCAGATGCCGATGTACTTGCCGGCCTTGTTGCACGCGGCAATCGCGTTGGCCAACAGCTTCTTGACCGCCGGATTACGCTCGTCGAACAGGTGCGCGATGATCCCGGAGTCACGGTCCAGACCCAGCGTCAGTTGAGTCAGGTCGTTGGAGCCGATCGAGAAACCGTCGAAGAATTCGAGGAATTCTTCAGCCAGGATCGCGTTGGATGGCAGTTCGCACATCATGATCACGCGCAGACCGTTGTCGCCACGGGCCAGGCCGTTTTCGGCGAGCAGATCCACCACCTGGCTGGCTTCGCCGAGGGTACGGACGAACGGCACCATGATTTCGACGTTGGTCAGGCCCATCTCGTTGCGCACGCGCTTCAGCGCACGGCACTCGAGTTCGAAGCAGTCACGGAACGATTCGCTGATGTAACGCGAAGCGCCACGGAAGCCCAGCATCGGGTTTTCTTCTTCCGGCTCGTACAGTTTGCCGCCGATCAGGTTGGCGTATTCGTTGGACTTGAAGTCCGACAGACGCACGATGACCTTCTTCGGTGCGAACGCAGCAGCCAGGGTGCTGATGCCCTCAACCAGTTTTTCGACGTAGAAGCCGACCGGATCGTCGTAACCGGCGATGCGTTTGTCGACGCTTTCCTTGATGTCCTGCGGCAGGCCGTCGTAGTTCAGCAGCGCTTTCGGGTGGACACCGATCATGCGGTTGATGATGAATTCCAGGCGGGCCAGGCCCACACCGGCGTTCGGCAGTTGCGCGAAGTCGAAGGCGCGGTCCGGGTTGCCGACGTTCATCATGATCTTGAACGGCAGCTCCGGCATGGCGTCCACGGAGTTCTTCTTGACGTCGAAGCCCAGTTCGCCTTCGAAGATGTAACCGGTGTCGCCTTCGGCGCAGGACACGGTCACGCCCTGGCCATCCTTCAGCAGTTGGGTGGCGTTGCCGCAACCGACCACTGCCGGAATACCCAGCTCACGGGCGATGATCGCCGCGTGGCAGGTACGGCCGCCACGGTTGGTCACGATGGCGCTGGCGCGCTTCATGACCGGTTCCCAGTCCGGGTCGGTCATGTCGGAGACCAGCACGTCGCCCGGCTGGACCTTGTCCATCTCGGAGACGTCCTTGATGATCCGTACCTTGCCCGCGCCGATGCGCTGACCGATGGCACGGCCTTCAACCAATACGGTGCCGGTTTCTTTCAGCAGGTAACGTTCCATGACGTTGGCCTGGGTGCGGCTTTTCACGGTTTCCGGACGGGCCTGCACGATGTAGAGCTTGCCGTCGTCACCGTCCTTGGCCCACTCGATGTCCATCGGGCAGCCATAGTGCTTCTCGATGATCATCGCCTGCTTGGCCAGCTCGCTGACTTCAGCGTCGGTCAGGCAGAAACGTGCGCGATCGGTCTTGTCGACTTCAACGGTTTTCACGGAACGACCGGCCTTGGCCTCGTCGCCGTAGATCATCTTGATGGCTTTGCTGCCCAGGTTGCGACGCAGGATCGCCGGACGACCGGCAGCCAGCGTGCCCTTGTGGACATAGAATTCGTCCGGGTTCACCGCGCCTTGTACGACGGTTTCGCCCAGACCGTAGGCGCCGGTGATAAACACTACGTCACGGAAGCCGGATTCGGTATCGAGGGTGAACATCACGCCGGCGGTGCCGGTTTCCGAACGCACCATGCGCTGCACGCCGGCCGACAGGGCGACCAGCTTGTGGTCGAAGCCCTGGTGCACGCGGTAGGAAATGGCACGGTCGTTGAAAAGGGAGGCGAACACTTCCTTGGCCGCGCGGATGACGTTGTCAACGCCACGGATGTTCAGGAAGGTTTCCTGCTGACCGGCGAACGAAGCGTCCGGCAAGTCTTCGGCGGTGGCGGAGGAACGCACGGCCACGGCCACATCAGGATTACCGGCCGACAGCGCGGCGAACGCGGTGCGGATCTCGGTGTTCAGTTTTTCAGGGAATTCGGCCTCCATGATCCATTGGCGGATCTGGGCGCCGGTCTTGGCCAGGGCATTGACGTCATCGACGTCCAGCGCATCGAGGGCCTTGTGGATCTGATCGTTCAGACCGCTCAGTTCCAGGAAGTCGCGATAGGCTTGCGCCGTGGTGGCGAAGCCGCCGGGGACCGAAACACCGGCACCGGCCAGGTTACTGATCATCTCGCCCAGGGATGCGTTCTTGCCCCCCACATGCTCAACATCGTGTTTGCCGAGCTTATCGAGGGAAACTACGTACTCTACCAAGGTGATCTCTCCACTAACTGTGTTGGAAAAGCTCAGAAACCGGCGGCTCGGGGGAGCGTTGGCCGGCTGTATGGCCTGGACCTGGAAAATAAGTGAGAATGCGGGCCGATGGCGGCCGGCAAATCGCGCCTATCATATCCAGAAATGCTCATTAGCTTAAGGCCCAAGGTGCAAATGAAACGATCTGCTTTCTTTATCTCCGATGGCACCGGTATCACCGCCGAAACCCTGGGTCAAAGCCTTCTGGCGCAGTTCGAAAACATTACCTTCAGCAAATTCACGCGGCCGTACATCGACAGCGTTGAAAAAGCGCGGGCCATGGTACAACAAATCAACAAAGCCGCTGAAACCGACGGTTTCCGGCCGATCATCTTCGACACCATCGTCAATCAGGACATCCGTGAGATTCTCGCAACCTCCAATGGTTTCATGATCGACATCTTCTCGACGTTCCTCGCCCCGCTCGAGCAGGAATTGACCGAGCATTCTTCCTACACCGTCGGCAAATCCCACTCCATCGGCCACAACTCCAACTACATGGAGCGGATCGAAGCGGTGAACTTCGCCCTCGACAACGACGATGGCGCCCGTACGCACTATTACGACAAGGCCGATCTGATACTAGTGGGCGTGTCGCGTTGTGGTAAGACGCCGACGTGCCTGTACATGGCGATGCAGTTCGGCATCCGCGCGGCCAACTACCCGCTGACCGAAGACGACATGGAACGCCTGCAACTGCCGGCCGCCCTGCGCGCCCACCAGCACAAGCTGTTCGGCCTGACCATCGACCCGGACCGCCTCACCGCGATCCGCAACGAACGCAAGCCCAACAGCCGTTATTCGAGCTACGCCCAGTGCGAGTTCGAAGTCCGCGAGGTGGAAAACCTGTTCCGCCGCGAGAACATTCCGCACATCAACTCCACGCATTTCTCCGTTGAAGAAATCTCCGCGAAGATCCTTGTGGAGAAAGGCGTGGAGCGGCGTTTCAAATAGATTTGTAGCGCCCTTGCAGCCGCCATTGCTGGCAAGCCAGCTCCCACAGGGTTTTGTGGTGTACGCAGATCTTGCATTCACAACAACCCTGCGGGAGCGTGGCTTGCCCGCGAAGAACGATCACGCAGTCCCTCAGATAACAAACAAATCGACAAACCGGTTCACCGGCGTGGCTTCAAGCCGCGCCTGATCCTTGCACAGCGCCACAATCTCCCCGCTGCGCTGCCCGGTGAACCGGGTGGCCAGATTTGCTCTGAACTTGTCCTCCAGCAATGGGATACCCTCGGCGCGGCGCCGGCGATGCCCGATCGGGTATTCCACCACCACGTTTTCCGTGCTCGAACCGTCCTTGAAAAACACCTGCACCGCATTGGCAATCGAGCGTTTGTCGGCTTCGAGGTATTCGCGGGTGAAACGCGGATCCTCGACGATGACCATTTTCTCGCGCAGCACGTCGATGACCGGATGGGCCTTGTGGAAATCATCCTCGTAGTGCTCGGCCACCAGATTGCCGAACGCCAGCGGCACAGCGGTCATGTACTGGAGACAGTGATCACGGTCGGCGGCGTTGGCCAACGGCCCGACCTTGGAAATGATGCGGATCGCCGATTCGTGGGTGGTGATGACGATCCGGTCGATTTCATGCAGACGATTGCGCACTTGCGGGTGCAGGGCCACGGCGGCTTCGCAGGCGGTTTGCGCGTGGAATTCGGCGGGGAAACTGATCTTGAACAAAACGTTTTCCATCACGTAACTGCCGAACGGCCGCGAGAAGCTGAAGGCGCGTTTGTCTTCGGGCTTGAGCGCCAGATCGTTGTTGGTGTGGCTGAACAGAACGTCGTAAAAGCCCCATTGTCTGGCAGTCAAGACGCCGGGAATCCCCATTTCTCCACGCATCGCGATATCCGCCAGCCGCACGCCCCGGCTCGATGCATCCCCTGCCGCCCAGGATTTTCGCGAGCCGGCGTTCGGCGCATGGCGGTAAGTACGCAATGCCTGACCATCGGCGAACGCATGGGACAACGCGGATAACAGCTGCTCACGGTTGGCGCCCATCAGTTTGGCGGTCACGGCAGTCGAGGCGACTTTCACCAGAATGACGTGATCGAGTCCTACGCGGTTGAAGGAGTTTTCCAGGGCAATCACGCCCTGAATCTCGTGGGCCATGATCATCGCTTCAAGCACATCGCGCACCGTCAGCGGCGCCTCGCCATTGGCCAGACGCTTTTGCGACAGGTGATCGGCCACCGCAAGAATCCCGCCGAGATTGTCCGACGGATGACCCCATTCAGCGGCGAGCCAGGTGTCGTTGTAATCGAGCCAGCGAACGATGCAGCCGATGTCCCACGCGGCTTTCACCGGGTCGAGGCGGTAGGACGTGCCAGGCACTCGGGCGCCGAACGGCACGACGGTGCCCTCGACGATGGGGCCAAGGTGTTTGGTGCATTCAGGGAAACGCAGGGCCAGCAGGCCGCAGCCCAGGGTGTCCATCAGGCAGTTGCGGGCGGTGTCGAGGGCTTCGGCGGATTCGATTTTACAGGTGAGGACGTAATCGGCGATGTCCTGCAGGACACGGTCGTAGTCGGGACGGTTGTTCAGGTCGACGTTGGCGCTCATGTTCGATTCACTCTTCAAAGTGGTTCGTTGATGGGACCTCGGTTCAGGGCTAATTTTTCTTGTTATTGAAATGCGCAAAGCGCTGAGAGCGATCAGGCTCGCTCTCAGCGAATGTTCGTCAGAACGAATCCCCAGGCACGCGGACGTAACCTTCCATCAGGACGCGCGCACTACGGCTCATGATCGCTTTCTTCACGATCCATTCACCGTTTTCCAGACTGGCCTCAGCCCCGACGCGCAACGTTCCGGACGGATGCCCGAACCGCACCGCATTCCGCTCAATACCGCCCGCCGCGAGGTTTACCAAGGTGCCGGAAATGGCCGCTGCGGTACCAATCGCCACCGCCGCCGTGCCCATCATCGCGTGGTGCAGCTTGCCCATCGACAACGCCCGCACCAGCAAATCCACATCACCGGCGCCAATCGTCTTGCCACTGGACGCCACGTAATCCGCAGGCTTGGCCACGAAAGCCACCTTAGGCGTGTGCTGACGCTTGGCCGCTTCATCCAGATTGGAAATCAGCCCCATGCGCAAAGCACCGTAAGCGCGAATGGTTTCGAACATCTGCAACGCTTTCGGGTCGCTGTTGATCGCGCTCTGCAATTCGGTCCCGGTGTAACCAATATCTTCAGCGTTGACGAAGATCGTCGGGATACCCGCGTTGATCATCGTCGCCTTGAACGTGCCGACGCCCGGCACTTCCAGCTCATCGATCAGGTTGCCGGTGGGGAACATCGAGCCACCGCCGCCCTCTTCTTCCGCCGCCGGGTCGAGGAATTCGACCTGGACTTCGGCCGCCGGAAAGGTCACGCCGTCGAGTTCGAAATCACCGGTTTCCTGGACTTCGCCATTGGTGATCGGCACGTGGGCAATGATGGTTTTGCTGATATTGGCCTGCCACACGCGAACCACCGCCACGCCGTTGTGCGGAATGCGGCTGGCGTCCACCAGGCCATTGCTGATGGCGAACGAACCGACCGCTGCCGACAGGTTGCCGCAGTTGCCGCTCCAGTCCACGAACGGCTTGTCGATGGACACCTGACCGAACAGGTAATCGACGTCGTGATCGGCCTTGATGCTTTTCGACAGGATCACGGTTTTGCTGGTGCTGGAAGTGGCGCCGCCCATGCCGTCGATCTGTTTGTCGTAGGGGTCGGGGCTGCCGATTACCCGCAACAACAGGGCATCGCGGGTCGGGCCGGGAATCTGCGCCGCTTCAGGCAGGTCGGTGAGGCTGAAAAACACGCCTTTGCTGGTACCGCCGCGCATGTAGGTGGCGGGGATTTTGATCTGCGGTGCGAACTTAGCTGCGTGAGCCATGGTGCTCCTTATCCGCAAACGCGGGTCTACCGACCCGCGCTCGCACTAACTGATTTAAACGGCAACCGCCGACTCTTCGAGGAAGTCCTGAGCGAAGCGCTGCAACACGCCGCCGGCCTCGTAGATCGACACTTCTTCGGCGGTGTCGAGGCGGCAGGTCACCGGCACTTCGACGCGTTCGCCGTTCTTGCGATGGATCACCAGCGTCAGGTCGGCGCGAGGGGTGCGCTCGCCGATCACGTCGTAGGTTTCGCTGCCGTCGATGCCCAGGATCTTGCGGTCGGTGCCCGGTTTGAATTCCAGCGGCAACACGCCCATGCCCACCAGGTTGGTGCGGTGAATGCGCTCGAAACCTTCGGCGACAATCGCTTCCACACCCGCCAGACGCACGCCTTTGGCCGCCCAGTCGCGGGATGAACCTTGGCCGTAGTCGGCGCCGGCGATGATGATCAGCGGCTGCTTGCGCTCCATGTAGGTTTCGATGGCTTCCCACATGCGCATCACTTTGCCTTCCGGCTCAACGCGCGCCAGCGAACCCTGCTTGACCTTGCCGTTTTCCACGACCATTTCGTTGAACAGTTTCGGGTTGGCGAAGGTCGCACGCTGCGCGGTCAAGTGGTCGCCACGGTGGGTCGCGTAGGAGTTGAAGTCCTCTTCCGGCAGGCCCATTTTCGCCAGGTACTCACCGGCGGCGCTGTCAAGCATGATCGCGTTCGACGGCGACAGGTGATCGGTGGTGATGTTGTCCGGCAGCACCGCCAGCGGGCGCATGCCCTTGAGCGGCCGCGCCCCGGCCAGCGCACCTTCCCAGTAAGGCGGGCGGCGGATGTAGGTACTCATTTCGCGCCAGTCGTACAGCGGCGTGACTTTCGGGCCGGTGTCTTCATGGACGGCGAACATCGGAATGTAGACCTGACGGAACTGCTCAGGCTTGACCGAAGATTTCACCACCGCGTCGATTTCTTCGTCGCTCGGCCAGATGTCTTTCAGGCGGATTTCCTTGCCGTCGACCACGCCGAGCACGTCTTTTTCGATGTCGAAACGGATGGTCCCGGCAATCGCGTAGGCCACCACCAGCGGCGGCGAAGCGAGGAACGCCTGCTTGGCGTACGGGTGAATCCGCCCGTCGAAGTTGCGGTTGCCGGACAGCACAGCGGTGGCGTACAGATCGCGGTCGATGATTTCTTGTTGAATCACCGGATCCAGTGCCCCGGACATGCCGTTGCAGGTTGTGCAGGCAAACGCGACGACGCCGAAACCGAGCTGCTCCAGCTCCGTGGTCAGCCCCGCTTCATCGAGGTACAGCGCCACGGTTTTCGAACCCGGGGCCAGCGACGACTTGACCCACGGCTTGCGGGTCAGCCCGAGCTTGTTGGCATTGCGCGCCAGCAGGCCGGCGGCAATCACGTTGCGCGGGTTGCTGGTGTTGGTGCAACTGGTGATGGCAGCGATGATCACTGCGCCGTCGGGCATTTGCCCCGGCACGTCTTCCCACTGGCCGGCGATACCTTTGGCCGCCAGATCCGACACCGCCACACGGGCGTGCGGATTGCTCGGGCCGGCCATGTTGCGCACCACAGAAGACAGATCGAAGGTCAGGCCGCGCTCGTACTGCGCACCTTTCAGGCTGTCGGCCCACAGACCGATCTGTTTGGCGTACTGCTCGACCAGTTGCACTTGCTGGTCTTCACGGCCGGTGAGTTTCAGGTAATCGATGGTCTGCTGGTCAATGTAGAACATCGCCGCCGTAGCGCCGTATTCCGGAGCCATGTTGGAGATCGTGGCGCGATCGCCTAGGGTCAACGCGCTAGCACCTTCACCGAAGAACTCCAGCCATGCGCCGACCACTTTCTGTTTGCGCAGGTACTCGGTCAGCGCCAGTACCATGTCGGTGGCGGTGATACCCGGTTGCAGCTTGCCGGTCAGTTCGACGCCGACGCTTTCCGGCAGGCGCATCCACGACGCGCGGCCAAGCATCACGCTCTCGGCTTCAAGCCCACCGACACCGATGGCGATCACGCCCAGTGCATCGACGTGCGGGGTGTGGCTGTCGGTGCCGACGCAGGTATCCGGGAATGCCACGCCGTCGCGCACCTGGATCACCGGGGACATTTTCTCCAGGTTGATCTGGTGCATGATGCCGTTGCCCGGCGGGATCACGTCGACGTTTTTGAACGCCTTCCTGGTCCAGTTGATGAAGTGGAATCGGTCTTCGTTGCGACGGTCTTCGATGGCGCGGTTTTTCTCGAACGCCTGCTTGTCAAAACCGCCCGCCTCTACCGCCAGCGAGTGGTCGACGATCAGTTGGGTCGGCACCACCGGGTTGACCTGCGCCGGGTCGCCGCCCTGCTGGGCAATCGCGTCGCGCAGGCCGGCCAGATCCACCAGCGCGGTCTGGCCGAGAATGTCGTGGCACACCACGCGAGCCGGGAACCACGGGAAGTCGAGGTCGCGTTTGCGCTCGATCAGTTGTTTCAGGGAATCGGTGAGCGTGGCCGGGTCGCAGCGACGCACGAGGTTTTCCGCCAGCACGCGGGAGGTGTACGGCAGGGTGTCGTAGCTGCCGGGCTGGATCGCATCGACAGCCGCACGGACGTCGAAAAAGTCCAGCGGCGTGCCGGGCAGGTT
The DNA here is from genome assembly GCF_002113045.1 of Pseudomonas sp. B26(2017). Taxonomy (NCBI): domain Bacteria; kingdom Pseudomonadati; phylum Pseudomonadota; class Gammaproteobacteria; order Pseudomonadales; family Pseudomonadaceae; genus Pseudomonas; species Pseudomonas sp. B26(2017). The sequence goes on from NZ_NEJJ01000015.1 coordinate 170,870, forward strand.
CTTGCGAAATTCTGTGTTCATCGGTCAGGACTCGGTCACGGTGATAACAAAAAGGTGGGGCCTGGCACGGGTCTCAAGATTCACACAGCCCCTTGTGGGAGCGAGCTTGCTCGCGAAAGCGGACTGACATTCAACACTGATGTCGACTGATGTACCGCAATCGCGAGCAAGCTCGCTCCCACAGGGTGTATCGGTGTTCTCAAGCTCCAGGTCAGCCCACCATTCAGCGACGTTCGATTGGCACGAACTTGCGCTGTTCGACGCCTACATACTCGGCGCTTGGACGGATGATGCGGTTGTTGGCGCGCTGTTCGAACACGTGCGCCGCCCAGCCGGTCAGGCGCGAGCAGACGAAGATCGGGGTGAACAGCTTGGTCGGGATGCCCATGAAGTGGTACGCCGAGGCATGGTAGAAGTCGGCGTTGGGGAACAGTTTCTTCTGCTCCCACATGGTCTTGTCGATGGCTTCGGAAACGGGGAACAACACCTTGTCGCCCACTTCGTCGGCGAGTTTTTTCGACCAGCCCTTGATCACCTCGTTGCGCGGATCGCTGTCCTTATAGATCGCGTGGCCGAAGCCCATGATCTTGTCCTTGCGCTCGAGCATGCCGAGGGTGCCTTTGATCGCCTCTTCCGGCGACGAGAAGCGCTCGATCATTTCCATCGCCGCTTCGTTGGCGCCGCCGTGCAGCGGGCCGCGCAGCGAGCCGATGGCTGCCGTGACGCACGAGTACAGATCGGACAGGGTCGAAGCACACACCCGAGCGGTGAAGGTCGAGGCGTTGAATTCGTGCTCGGCGTAGAGGATCAGCGACACGTTCATCACTTTGACGTGCAGTTCGCTCGGTTTCTTGTCGTGCAGCAGGTGCAGGAAGTGGCCGCCGATGGACGGCTCGTCCGTCACGCAATTGATGCGTTTGCCGTCGTGGCTGAAGCGATACCAGTAGCACATGATCGCCGGGAACGCGGCCAGCAGGCGGTCGGTCTTGTCGCGTTGCTCGGAGAAGTCTTTCTCCGGCTCGATGTTGCCCAGGAACGAGCAACCGGTACGCATCACGTCCATCGGGTGGGCGTCGGCGGGGATGCGTTCCAGCACTTCTTTCAGCGCTTGCGGCAGGTCGCGCAGCTTGCTCAGTTTGCCTTGATAGTCGGCGAGTTGTGCCTGGGTCGGCAGCTCTCCGTAGAGCAGCAGGTACGCCACTTCTTCAAATTGTGCGTCTGCCGCCAGTTCGCGCACGTCATAGCCGCGATAGGTCAGCCCGGCACCGGCCTGGCCCACGGTGGACAGTGCGGTTTGCCCGGCAACCTGGCCCCGGAGCCCGGCGCCACTGAGTACTTTTGCTTCAGCCATTGTTGTCTCCAATCTTGAATTTATTAGGGAGTACGGTTGCGGCTTACTTCTTCGCCGCAAACAACGCGTCGAGCTTCTGCTCGAAGGTGTGGTAATCGATGCGATCGTAAAGCTCCATGCGAGTCTGCATGGTGTCGATGACATTCTGCTGAGTGCCGTCGCGGCGGATCGCGGTGTAGACGTTTTCCGCAGCCTTGTTCATCGCGCGGAACGCCGACAGCGGGTACAGCACCAGCGACACATCTGCTCCCGCAAGCTGCTCGGTGGTGTACAGCGGCGTCGAGCCGAATTCGGTGATGTTGGCCAGGATCGGCGCTTTCACGCGGCTGGCGAACAGCTTGTACATCTCCAGTTCAGTGATGGCTTCCGGGAAGATCATGTCGGCGCCGGCCTCGATGCACGCGGCAGCGCGATCCAGTGCCGATTCCAGACCTTCAACGGCCAACGCGTCGGTGCGGGCCATGATCACGAAGCTGTCGTCGGTGCGGGCATCGACGGCGGCCTTGATGCGGTCGACCATTTCCTGCTGGGTCACGATCTCTTTATTGGGGCGGTGGCCGCAGCGCTTGGCGCCGACCTGGTCTTCGATGTGAATCGCCGCCGCGCCGAACTTGATCATCGACTTCACGGTGCGGGCCACGTTGAACGCCGAGGCGCCGAAACCGGTGTCCACGTCTACCAGCAGCGGCAGGTCGCAGACATCGGTGATGCGGCGCACGTCGGTCAGTACGTCATCCAGGCCGGTGATGCCCAGGTCCGGTACGCCGAGGGAGCCGGCAGCCACCCCGCCACCCGACAGGTAAATCGCCTTGAAACCGGCGCGCTTGGCCAGCAGCGCGTGGTTGGCGTTGATCGCCCCGACCACTTGCAGCGGATGTTCGCTGGCGACCGCATCGCGGAAACGCTGGCCTGGGGTGCTCTTGTTGGAACTCATGACTCACCTCGTTCAGTGGCTGTCTTATTGTCGGCGCCGTCCTGGTAGTGACGGGCGATGTTGCGTTTCGAGGCGCCGATGTGACGGCGCATCAACAATTCCGCGAGCTCGCCGTCACGGTCGGCGATGGCATCGAGAATCCGGTGGTGTTCGGCAAAGGCCTGGCGCGGGCGGTTGGGCGTGGTGGAAAACTGGATGCGGTACATGCGCACCAGCTGGTAGAGCTCGCCGCAGAGCATTTGCGTGAGGGTGCGGTTGCCGCTGCCCTGGATGATCCGGTAGTGGAAGTCGAAGTCGCCTTCCTGCTGGTAGTAACCGACGCCGGCCTGAAACGCCGCGTCGCGCTCATGGGTTTCCAGCACCCGGCGCAGTTCGTCGATTTCTTCGACGCTCATGCGTTCGGCCGCCAGACGGCAGGCCATGCCTTCGAGGGATTCGCGGATTTCGTAGAGTTCGAGCAATTCGGCATGGCTGAGCGACACCACCCGCGCACCGACGTGCGGTACGCGCACCAGCAGACGCTGGCCTTCCAGACGATGGATCGCTTCGCGCAGCGGCCCACGGCTGATGCCATAGGTGCGCGCCATTTCCGGCTCGGAGATCTTGCTGCCCGGAGCGATCTCACCTTTGACGATGGCCGCCTGAATGCGCCGGAAGACGTTTTCCGAGAGCGTCTCGGAGTCGTCGCCATTAATCACCGGGGGATCGAGTTGATCCAGCATATTGTCGACACCTTAAAATCCAATGCGGCAAAAACTAGCGAATCAACCCGCATCAGTCAAAGGATAAATCGAGATTGTCGACAATCGTCTAACAAGCCTTCAAATCAACCCCAAGGGTTATAGACCGGTCCCGGCGCTGGCGCCATAAAACCACCGTGCTAGAATGCCGCCCGCATTTGCGAGTCATTTGCACGGCTTGTCATAAAAAGCTGATAGGCACACGAAGGCGCATGGGCAGACAGGATTACCTGATGCCATGGCCCTGAACCGAGAAACGGAACGCTGCTCGCCAGGATTTATGAGACTCAAGCCCTTCCCCACATTCTTTGCATTGTTTTGCCTGCCCGGCCTTGCTGCGGCGGGGGAAAAGACCGTGTACGGCCTCAACGAATACGCTGCCCTCGACGGGATCAACCTGGAAGTGGCGGCGAAACTCGACACCGGGGCGAAAACCGCCTCCCTGAGCGCCCGCGACATTAAACGCTTCAAGCGCAACGGCGAGTCCTGGGTACGTTTCTACCTGGCCATCGACGCCGCGCATTCGCACCCGATCGAACGGCCGCTGGCCCGGGTCAGCAAGATCAAGCGCCGCGCCGGCGACTACGACCCGGAAGAAGGCAAGAAGTACACCGCCCGCCCGGTGATCGAGCTGGACATCTGCATGGGTTCGGCAATGCGCAGCATCGAAGTGAACCTGACCGACCGTAGTGCGTTCCAATACCCGCTTTTGATTGGCTCCGAGGCGCTGAAATGCTTCGATGCGCTGGTCGATCCCAGTCTTAAATACGCTGCCGGCAAACCCGCCTGCACCATCGCCGCTCATACCGCCGAGTAATTTCCATGCGTTCTCTAACCTTCCACCTGAAAGTCTTGATCACCATCCTGGTGTTGCTGGGCGTTTCGGTTACGGCCTATCAGATTTTCGTGCTCGGCATTCCGGTGACCGAAGACGCCACCGACGACTTGTGGAACATCGACGCCAAGGTCGAGTTCGTCGCCAGCACCAAGGATCCGGTGAAGATCCAGATGTTCGTGCCGCCCCTGAGCCGCGATTACGTCAGCCTCAATGAAAGCTTTATCTCCAACAATTACGGCGTGGCGGTCAACCGGGTCGACGGCAACCGCAAGGTCACGTGGTCGGCACGCCGGGCCAAGGGCAACCAGACCCTTTATTACCGTCTGGTGCTGACCAAGCGTTACACCGCTGAAAAAACCAAGATCAAGGGCCCGACGTTCCGCGACAGCATGGCCATCGAAGGCCCGGAAAAGATCGCCGCCGAAGCCCTGCTCGCCCCGATCCGTCAACACTCGGCCGACGTCGAGACCTTCATTGGCGAAGCGATCAAACGCGTCAACAACGTCAACGACGACAACGTGAAACTGCTGCTGGCCGGCGATCCGTCGACGCCGCACAAAGCCAAAATCGTCGAACTGCTGCTGTCCATCGCCCACGTGCCGGTGGAAAAAGTCCACACCATCCGCCTCGTCGCCGATCAACCGCAAACCCCTGAACTGTGGCTGCGCAGCTTCAACGGCACCGACTGGCTGTACTTCAACCCGGAAACCGGCGAGCAAGGCCTGCCCACTGACCGGCTGCTGTGGTGGAGCGGTGATGAAAACCTGATCACCGTCGACGGCGGCAAGAAAGCCAACGTGACCTTCAGCCTGAACAACAGCGAGATGAACGCGATTCGTCTGGCCAAGCTGACCGACGAAAACACCGACGCCAACTTCCTTGAATACTCGCTGTACGGCCTGCCGCTGCAAACCCAGCAGACCTTCATGATCATGGTGATGATCCCGATCGGCGTGCTGGTGATCCTGATCCTGCGCAACCTGATCGGCCTGCAGACCCTCGGCACGTTCACGCCGGTGCTGATCGCCCTGGCCTTCCGCGAGACGCAGTTGGGCTTCGGCATCCTGCTGTTTACCGTGATCACCGCGCTTGGTTTGTCACTGCGTTCGTATCTGGAACATTTGAAGCTGCAAATGCTGCCGCGCCTGTCGGTGGTGCTGACCTTCGTGGTGGTGCTGATTGCGGCGATCAGCCTGTTCAGTCACAAGCTCGGACTTGAGCGCGGTCTGTCGGTAGCGCTGTTCCCGATGGTGATTCTGACCATGACCATCGAGCGCCTGTCGATCACCTGGGAAGAACGCGGCGCCAGCCATGCCATGAAAGTGGCGATCGGCACGCTGTTCGCGGCGTCCCTGGCGCACCTGATCATGACTGTTCCGGAACTGGTGTACTTCGTATTCACCTTCCCGGCGATCCTGCTGATTCTGGTGGGCTTCATGCTGGCCATGGGTCGCTACCGCGGTTATCGCCTGACCGAGCTGGTGCGTTTCAAGGCATTCCTGAAGAAGGCTGACGGCTGATGTTCGGTTTCTGGAAGACCTGGAAGGCCCTGGAAGCCCGGGGCATCATGGGCATCAATCGGCGTAACGCCGACTACGTGCTCAAGTACAACAAGCGCAGCCTGTACCCGATCGTCGATGACAAGATCATCACCAAGGAACGCGCAATCAAGGCCGGCATTCACGTGCCGGAACTGTATGGCGTGATTTCCACGGAGAAGGAAATCGACAAGCTCGGCGAGATCATCGGCGGGCGCAACGACTTCGTGATCAAGCCGGCCCAGGGCGCCGGCGGTGACGGCATCATCGTGGTCGCCGACCGTTTCGAGGGCCGCTATCGCACGGTGTCGGGCAAGATCATTGCCCATGAAGAGCTGGAGCATCATATCTCCAGCATCCTCACCGGTTTGTATTCGCTGGGCGGCCATCGCGATCGGGCGCTGATCGAATATCGGGTGACCCCGGACCAGATCTTCAAAAGCATCAGCTACGAAGGCGTGCCGGACATCCGCATCATCGTGCTGATGGGTTACCCGGTGATGGCGATGCTGCGCCTGCCGACCCGTCAATCCGGCGGCAAGGCCAACCTGCACCAGGGCGCCATCGGCGTCGGCGTCGACCTGGCTACCGGCCTGACCCTGCGCGGTACGTGGCTGAACAACATCATCACCAAACACCCGGACACCACCAACGCGGTGGACAGCGTGCAACTGCCCTACTGGGACGGTTTCATGAAGCTCGCGGCCGGTTGCTATGAGCTGTGTGGCCTGGGTTACATCGGCGTGGACATGGTGCTGGATCAGGAAAAAGGCCCGCTGATTCTGGAGCTGAATGCGCGGCCGGGGCTGAACATTCAGATTGCCAATGATTGCGGCCTGACGTTACGCACCCATGCGGTGGAAGCGCATCTGGAAGAGCTCAAGGCGCGCGGGGTGACGGAGTCGGTTGAAGAGCGCGTGGCGTTTGCTCAGGAGTTGTTTGGACATGTTCCGGCGGTCGAAGGCTGACATCGTTCATGATCGTTCCCACGCTCCGCGTGGTAACGCCGCCATGGACGCTCCGCGTCCACTGTGACGCGGAGCGTCACGGGATGCATTCCCACGCAGAGCGTGGGAACGATCAAGCGATCGAGCGCGATACCTGCCGCCAATCTGCCAATCCACGACATCCCCTCTAGGAGCCATTCCCGGAGGGGACTACAATCCCCACCCCGCCTCGATGGCCGATCTGCCCCGCCCATGTTGACCTGTTCCGTACACCCGCTGCCCTACCGCGCCAACCCCGCCGACTATTTCGCGGCCGTCCGCCACGCGCCCGGCGCCGTGCTGCTCGACAGTGGCCGGCCGAGTGCCGACCGTGGCCGTTATGACCTGCTCAGTGCCTGGCCGCTGGAACAGTTGGCGGTTTTGCCGGACGAGCGCGGCGACCATTTCCTGCAACGTCTGCGGGACAATCTGACCCGATTGGGCGAAGCGCAATTGCCCGACGGGTACGAATTGCCCTTCGCTGGCGGCCTGATCGGTTACCTGAGCTACGACTTCGGTCGGCATCTGGAAAACCTGCCGAGCCAGGCCCGGGATGACCTGCAACTGCCCGATGCACGTTTTGGTCTGTACGACTGGGCCTTGATCAGCGATCACCAATCGGCCACCAGCCAATTGGTGTTTCACCCCTCTGTCAGCGCCAGCGAGAAACAGCGGCTGATCGATGTATTCAGCCAACCGGCAAGCACCGCTCTGACCCCGTTCAAGCTCAACAACCCGATGGCAGCCGATCTTTCGGCCGATGAATACCGTCAGGCATTCGAGCGCATCCAGCATTACATCCAGGCCGGCGACTGCTATCAGGTCAACTTCGCTCAACGTTTCCGCGCACCGTGCCAGGGCGATCCATGGCTGGCCTACTGCAAATTGCGCGAAGCCTGCCCGACACCGTTTTCAGGATTTCAGAGCCTGCCCGACGGCAATGCGGTGTTGAGCCTGTCGCCCGAGCGCTTCGTTAAAGTCAGCCAGCGTCAGGTGGAAACCCGCCCGATCAAGGGCACCCGCCCCCGTGGCGCGACCCCGGCCGAAGACGCGGCGAACGCTGCCGAACTGCTGGCCAGCCCGAAGGATCGCGCGGAAAACCTGATGATCGTCGACCTGCTGCGCAACGACCTGGGCCGCACTTGCCGCATCGGCTCGGTGCGGGTGCCGGAGTTGTTCAGCCTGGAAAGTTATCCGAACGTGCATCACCTGGTCAGCAGCGTGACCGGTGAGCTGGCGGAAGATCGCGACGCTCTTGACCTGATCGCCGGCAGCTTCCCCGGCGGCTCGATCACCGGCGCACCGAAGATCCGTGCGATGCAGATCATCGACGAACTGGAGCCGACCCGACGCGGTTTGTATTGCGGTTCGTTGCTGTACCTGGACGTGCGCGGCGAGATGGACAGCTCCATCGCCATTCGCAGTCTGCTGGTAAAGGATGGACAGGTGTGCTGCTGGGGCGGCGGCGGGATCGTCGCCGATTCGGACTGGCAGGCGGAGTATCAGGAGTCGATCACCAAGGTCAGAGTGCTGCTCGAAACCCTGCAGAACCTCTGACGCTCTGTTGATCGTTCCCACGCTCTGCGTGGGAATGCAGCCCGGGACGCTCTGCGTCCCAAAGCGGACGCAGAGCGTCCATTGAGGCATTCCCACGCAGAGCGTGGGAACGATCATGTGGTTGCTACAAAGTCAGGTCGCGGTTCGAAGCCTTGAGGAATTCCTGCTTCAACTCGGCAAACGTATGCACCGCCGGAAACTGCGGAAACTCGCGAATCACGTTATCCGGCGCATGGAACAGAATCCCCGCATCCGCTTCGCCCAGCATGCTGGTGTCGTTATAGGAATCCCCCGCCGCAATTACACGGTAATACAGGCTCTTGAAGGCCAGAACCGACTGACGCTTCGGATCTTTCTGACGCAACTGGTAGCTCGTCACCCGCCCGGTGTCATCGGTAATCAGTCGGTGACAGAGCAAGGTCGGAAAGCCCAGCTGACGCATCAGCGGCTGGGAAAACTCATAGAAGGTGTCCGACAGAATCACCACCTGAAACCGCTCGCGCAGCCAGTTGACGAACTCCGCAGCGCCGTCCAGTGGCTTGAGGGTGGCGATCACTTCCTGAATGTCCGAAAGTTTCAGGCCATGCTCGTCGAGGATGCGCAGGCGCTGCTTCATCAGCACGTCGTAGTCGGGAATGTCCCGGGTGGTGGCCTTGAGCGATTCGATTCCGGTTTTTTCGGCGAAGGCGATCCAGATTTCCGGCACCAGCACCCCTTCAAGATCAAGACAGGCGATTTCCACAAGACACTCCCGTTTGTAATGTTTATTGAGTCGAGCGAGCCCGAACTCTAGCGGCTCGACCTGGAGCGCGCAACGCAGAGGCTACCCCGGCGGACGTTGCTTTTTGTTACCATCGCCGCCATATAGAGCGCCCAGCGCCACCGACCTGTAGGAAGCCGCCCTGATGAGCCCAACGTTCGACGTCGTGGAACTCGCCACGACCTATGCCAACAAATCCGCGCAGGACATCCTCAAACTCGCGTTCGCCGAGTTCGGCGATGACCTGTGGATATCTTTCAGCGGCGCCGAGGATGTGGTGCTGGTGGACATGGCCTGGAAGCTGAACAAGAACGTCAAGGTGTTCAGTCTCGACACCGGCCGCCTGCATCCGGAGACCTACCGCTTCATCGATCAGGTGCGCGAGCACTACAAGATCGACATCGAACTGATCTCGCCGGACTACACGAAACTTGAACCGTTCGTGAAGGAAAAAGGCCTGTTCAGTTTCTACAAGGACGGCCATGGCGAATGCTGCGGGATCCGCAAGATCGAGCCGCTGCGCCGCAAACTGTCCGGCGTCAAAGCCTGGGCCACCGGCCAGCGCCGCGACCAGAGCCCCGGGACCCGCAGCGCTGTTGCGGTGATGGAAATCGATACAGCGTTCTCCACCCCGGAGCGCACCTTGTACAAATTCAACCCGCTTGCACAGATGACCAGTGAGGAAATCTGGGGCTACATCCGCATGCTGGAGCTGCCGTACAACAGTCTGCATGAGCGCGGTTTCATCAGCATCGGCTGCGAACCGTGCACCCGCCCTGTCCTGCCGAACCAGCACGAGCGAGAGGGTCGCTGGTGGTGGGAAGAAGCGACCCAGAAGGAATGCGGGTTGCATGCCGGGAATATCATCAGCAAGGGGTAAATTCCCAGCCCCGATGATGCGACTGAGGGAGCCAATCAGCTCCCACAGTGTTCTCTACCCGCCTTGAAAAATGTGTACACACGAATGTCACCATCGGTGCCATTTATGTGTGCACTTTTCGTTTCTGCGCCCTGAAAAGTTACATCAAACTCCAGCAGCACTCCCTCCAGACGCTCGCAAAAATTCCTTCCGAAAAATAAATACCTGTTCGAACGGTCAATTTATATCGCCCGTATTTCAACGACTTGGCGCTCTTCAATAACTTTTCGAAATCAGCGGTCTTTTTCATAGATCGCGGACTGGCACAGATCTGGCTTTAGTGCATACATGTTTTGTATACAAAACCGCAAAACATGAACCCACACTTTCGATCCGCAAGCCTGAAGCGCCCTATCCCGTACAGGCTGCAGATGCCCCGTAACCAGTGATGTTCCAGCGCTGCGACGAAGATCTGCCGAGCCCGAGTGCTCATGCACAGTCATCGCCGCCTGAACATCAGGAGCCTGCCGGAATGCGTACGAGTCTCTCCAACAACAACATCGCGCTGAATCTGCCCGCCTCTTCCACCCTCGACCACAGCGCGCCCGGTGACGGCATCACCGAACCGCTGCAACTGAGCCCGCGTCTGCACAACAGTGACCTCGCACCGACCAGGGTCGAAGGACGGCGCTGGGGCAAATACAGCATCTTCGCCCTGTGGACCAACGATGTGCACAACATCGCCAACTACTCGTTTGCCATCGGTCTGTACGCCCTGGGGCTGGGCGGCTGGCAGATTCTGCTGTCGCTGGGGATCGGCGCGGCGCTGGTGTACTTCTTCATGAACCTGTCCGGTTACATGGGGCAGAAAACCGGCGTGCCGTTTCCGGTGATCAGCCGGATCAGTTTCGGCATTCACGGGGCGCAGATTCCTGCATTGATCCGGGCGGTGATCGCCATCGCCTGGTTCGGGATCCAGACGTACCTGGCGTCGGTGGTATTTCGCGTGTTGCTCACGGCTATCCATCCCGGATTCGCCGATTACGACCACAACTCGATCCTCGGCCTGTCGAGCCTGGGGTGGGTGTGTTTCGTGGCGATCTGGTTCGTGCAACTGGCGATCCTCGCCTACGGCATGGAAATGGTCCGCCGCTACGAAGCCTTCGCCGGGCCGGTGATTCTGCTGACCGTCGCCTGCCTCGCCGCGTGGATGTACACCCAGGCCAACGCGACCATCGCCTGGTCAATCCGCGAGCCACTGACCGGCGGCGAGATGTGGCGCAACATTTTTGCCGGCGGTGCCTTGTGGCTGGCGATCTACGGCACGCTGATCCTCAACTTTTGCGACTTCGCTCGTTCCTCGCCGTGCCGCAAAACGATCAAGGTCGGAAACTTCTGGGGTCTGCCGGTAAATATTCTGGTGTTCGCCGGGATCACCGTCCTGCTGTGCGGTGCGCAATTTCAGATCAACGGACGGATCATCGAAAGCCCGACCGAGATCATCGCTTCGATCCCCAATACGTTCTTTCTGGTGCTCGGCTGCCTGGCCTTTCTGATCGTCACCGTGGCGGTGAACATCATGGCCAACTTCGTCGCCCCGGCCTTCGTGCTCAGCAACCTGGCGCCGAAGTATCTGACTTTCCGTCGCGCCGGGCTGATCAGCGCAACGATTGCCGTGCTGATTCTGCCGTGGAATCTCTACAACAGCCCGCTGGTGATCGTGTATTTCCTGTCCGGCCTCGGCGCCCTGCTCGGCCCACTGTACGGCGTGATCATGGTCGACTACTGGCTGATCCGCAAAGGCCGGATCCATGTGCCGCAGCTGTACAGCGAAAGCCCGAACGGGGCGTATTACTACAGCCGCGGGGTCAATCTGCGGGCGGTCGCGGCATTCATTCCGGCCGCGCTGATCGCCATCGTCCTGGCACTGGTGCCGGGCTTCCAAAGCGTTTCACCCTTCTCCTGGCTGATCGGCGCCGGCATTGCCGGGATGCTCTATCTGATCATCGCCAAACGCCAACCGCACTACGCCGATGTGGATGGTGAAGCCATTGCCGTCGACAACGTCAGCCACTGAATCTTTTGGCGGCTCTTCACAGGGCCGCAGAACCAACCGTAATAAGGACTTCCCATGCGAATTCTCGTGGTCAACGTCAACACCACCGAATCCATCACCCAGGCCATCGCCCGTTCGGCCCAGGCTGTCGCCTCGCCCGGCACCGAGATTGTCGGCCTGACCCCGCATTTCGGCGCCGATTCAGTCGAGGGCAATTTCGAAAGTTATCTGGCCGCCATCGCCGTGATGGACCGGGTAATGTCCTACGACCAGCCGTTTGACGCCGTGATTCAGGCCGGCTACGGCGAACACGGTCGCGAAGGTTTGCAGGAACTGCTCAACGTACCCGTGGTGGACATCACCGATGCGGCGGCGAGCACTGCGATGTTTCTGGGCCATGCATATTCGGTGGTCACCACACTGGATCGCACAGTGCCGCTGATCGAGGATCGGCTGAAACTGTCCGGCCTGTGGGACCGCTGCGCCTCGGTGCGCGCCAGTGGCCTGGCAGTTCTGGAGCTGGAGCACGAGCCGCAACGGGCGTTGGAAGCGATCGTGCATCAGGCGGAACTGGCGGTCACTCAGGATAAGGCCGAAGTGATCTGCCTCGGCTGCGGCGGCATGGCCGGACTTGATGAGAAGATTCGTCAGCGCACCGGAGTACCGGTGGTGGATGGCGTCACTGCGGCCGTGACCATCGCCGAATCGCTGGTGCGACTGGGGCTGTCGACATCCAAGGTGCGCACGTATGCGACGCCGCGTCCAAAAACCATCATCGGTTGGCCAGCTCGTTTTGCGCGTTGAACCGTTCGGCAAGGCCCAGGGTTGAAAACTGCTCGATGACAAAATCGACGAACGCACGAGTCTTGCCCGGCAACAGTTTGTGTTCAGCGTAATAGATGGAGATGTTGCCATCGTCGACGTACCAGTCCGGCAGGACTCGCTGCAAAGTCCCCGCCTCAAGGTAGCCGACGGCGAACGGCATGCTCACCAGCGCGATCCCCAACCCCTGCGCCGCCGTGGCGCAGGCGGCTTCGGAATCGCTCATGGTCATTCGGGCCTTGAGGGTCAGCGGGCTGTGTGGTCGGGTGCGATGCGTCAGCTGCCAGGAGCGTACACGCCCGGTTTGCGGTGAGCGGATCAGGATGCCGTCGTGCAACTTAAGGTCGTCCGGCTCGTTGATCGGTGCGTACCGATCCAGATAATCCGCGCAAGCCACCAATACCCGATGCGCCGGCGTCAGCCTGCGCGCCACCACGCCTTGGGGCAATTCGAAACCACCACCAATCGCCGCATCGAAACCCTGGCCGATCAAATCGACCTGACGGTTATCGAAGTGCCAGTCCGGGTTGATCGCCGGAAACCTTTTCAGGAACTCTCCCAACAACGGCACGATGTACAAGCGGCCGAACACCGTGCCCATGCTGACTTTCAGTGTGCCCGCCGGTTGCCCGCCAGCGCTGGCCAGATTGTTTACCGCATTCTGGATGGTGGTCAGGCTGCCGCTGACCTCACTCAGAAACAATTGCCCCGCTTCCGTCAGAGTCAACCGACGGGTGCTACGCTGGAACAGCCTCACGCCGAGGCGCACTTCCAGTTTCGCCACGCTTTTGCCCACGGCGGCCGGTGTCAGGCTCAGGCGTCGTGCGGCTTCGGCAAAGCTGCCGACTTCGGCGCTGCGCACGAAGCATTCGATACTGCTGAAGGTTTCCATGGCCACCACTCTAAACTTTTGGTTTACACAGACTATAGCAACCACGGTCTACTCGCCTGGGGGCGAGAGGCAGATACTCGACACCACACCAAGGCAGCCCGCCTTGAAACTTCTGGAGATCGAACATGACCACTCAACACCTCAGCGGTAAAGTCGCTCTGATTCAAGGCGGCTCTCGCGGCATCGGTGCCGCCATTGTCAAACGTCTGGCCGCGGAAGGCGCCGCGGTTGCCTTTACCTACGTCAGCTCGGCCGCCAAGGCTGAAGAACTGCAAAACAGCATCACTGCCACCGGCGGCAAAGCCCTGGCGATCAAGGCTGACAGCGCCGACGCCGACGCCATCCGCAACGCGGTGAACGCCACTGTCGAAACCTTTGGCCGCCTCGACATTCTGGTCAACAACGCCGGTGTGCTGGCCGTCGCGCCGCTGGAAGACTTCAAACTGGAAGACTTCGACCAGACCCTGGCAATCAACGTACGCAGCGTGTTCATCGCCAGCCAGGAAGCCGCCAAACACATGGGCGAAGGCTCGCGCATCATCAACATCGGCAGCACCAACGCCGACCGCATGCCCTTCGCCGGTGGCGGCGTGTATGCGATGAGCAAGTCCGCCCTGGTCGGCCTGACCAAAGGCCTGGCCCGCGACCTCGGTCCACGCGGCATCACCATCAACAACGTGCAACCCGGCCCGGTCGATACCGACATGAACCCGGCTCACGGCGATTTTGCCGACAGTCTGATCCCGTTGATGGCAGTGGGTCGCTACGGCAAGGCCGAAGAGATCGCCAGCTTCGTTGCCTACCTGGCAAGCCCGGAGGCTGGTTACATCACCGGTGCGAGCCTGACCATCGATGGCGGTTTCGGCGCCTGATTGATCAGATGGTCGATAACGAAAAACGCCGCCCTCCTTTAACAGAGGGGCGGCGTTTTTATGTCGGCGGTTTGATCAGGCCCAGTCGAGCGCCGGCAATCCGCATGCACTCGGCGTGAACGCTTTCAATGTACGAAGAATCCCGTCGGCGTGTGCGTATTTTTCATCGGCCATGGCGGCATCGGGAATGGCGATGGCGGTCATGCCGGCTGCTTTCGCGGCTGTCACGCCGAACGGTGAATCTTCGAACACCAGGCAATCTTGCGGCGCAACACCCAGGCGCCGAGCGGCGGTGAGGAAGATGTCCGGCGCCGGCTTGGCCGCGCCGACTTCCGGATCGTCAGCGGTAACAATGAAGTCGAACAACGCGAACCAGTCGCGGTGCAACGTGGTTTTCTGACCGAACGACTGGCGCGATGAACTGGTGCCGACCGCAATCGGAATGTTGTGCGCCTTGAGGTGGCGGATCAGTTCCTCGGCACCCGGCATCGCCTGCGCGGTGGGAAAGCGCTCGCGCATCAGTGGCTCGCGGATCACCAGAAACTCTTCGGCGGTAATCGGCAGATCCAGCGCCTCGACCACATAACGGGCCAGATCACCGGCGCCACGCCCGATAATGTTCTGCTTGATGCTCCAGTCGAACGTGCGCCCGTAACGCTCGGCAATCAGCGAGGTGACCTCGGTGTAGATGCCTTCGGTGTCCAGCAGCAAACCGTCCATATCGAAAATCACGGCCTTGATCGGGCCGAACGCCTTCAGCGGTGCATTCATCATCGGATCCGTTATCAAAGACATCCCGGGCGGCGTGGGGAGCGCCGCTGCTCGGATCTGATTAAAGGTTTCAGCAGCATAACGAGCGTGGCCGAGGTTGAGCAACGGGCAATGTCGGTTGTCCGCCGAACGCTCTCCCGCACATTTAGAGAATTGCCCTACAGACATCGCCTACTCGGCTGACTTCTTTCCTGTTTGATCCCCCGCAAAGTTTCGCGCCATTCCCCTGATGCGCGCGAGTGACTGCATGCTTCCATCTGACCAGCTCCTGAAACTGAACAACAGCATTGGTTTGCTGGTGGTCGCTGCGCTGAACCCTGACAAGCCTGACGTCGAAAAGCTGATTCGTGAGTTTCGCCTTTGCCTCAACAACTATGACGCCTGGGCCGAGCAGTTCTGGACGGTAACCGCGCTGGGTGTCGAGCAAGTGTTCCAGGTCGGCAACGACGTCCGGCTCGGCGCACCGGTTACCAGCCGCAAACCCATCAGTTCCTCCGTGGCCATGTGCTCCGCCACGGGCTCCCTGACGCTGGTGCACATGTTCGAAGCCGCGCGGTTTGTGCCGATCGGCGATACGCCCGTGATCCTTGAACCGGTCATTTCCGACGTCGACGGTGTTCCGGGTTTTGGCGAACCGCGGCGTTACACCATCGGCCCCGGCGGCATTCTCAAGGTCGACGACTGCGACCGGGGCCAGCGTTATCGCATCACCTTCTTTCCCGATGTTTCCGCGGCGCATATCCAGACGTTGTACGCCTCGTATCAGGGCCTTCTTGATGGTCTGGAAGGCTGGTTGCGTGAGGAATGGAAAGGGTTTCAACCGCAGTGGACGGAGTTTTCCAGCGCCGGTTTAAGCGAGCGTTACGGGCAGTTGCAACAGGCTGACTGGCACGGTTTCGAATCCGCGCTGAACGGTGTCTGGGATGACGTGAAACAGCTGTTTGCCTTGCTCGCCGACTTGCAGGCCAACAGTGAAAAACTTCTGCAATACCTGTCCAGCGTTGAACTGGATGCCTTGCTCGAGGCGTCCACCGAGGCCATCGCCAACGGCCTGCTGATGCTCAGCGACGAGCCGTTGCTGTTCATTTACCTGGCGGCCTTTACCAGTTGGCTGAAGATGTTGCCGCCGCAATTTCTGGCCGAGGTGGTGGCTGAGGTACGCGCTGAACTTCTGGTCAGTTTTCTGCTGATGTGCGTGTCAGGTGGCATGGGTGTGCCGCTTCGGTTGAGCACCAAAGTACTGGGCAAGATCAAATCGCCGCGTGCCCGGGAATGGCTGGCGGCTTCGGCGTTGCGACTGGCGCAGATGACCTCGGCGCCCGATCTGACCCGACATGCGGGTGCGTTGAAGCCGTTGATGGTTAATGCGCGGCAGGCGCCGTTGCGACCAACACCCGCTGTCCCGCTGGAGATTCGCACGGCGGATGCACAGATGCTGACGGTTGCGAATCCGGCCGCCATTGTCCGTGACAAGTCCCACGGCATGACGCGAATGGAACGGCATGAGCCTCGCGATGATGCTTCGGATCAGGCGAAAAATCCCAACGGTGACAGCGCCGATTGTGCGCCGCTGACCTGCACCAACGGCTGTCCGGTGTCGATGGTCACCGGGGAAGAACTGCTGACGTTGACTGACGGTGTACTCGATGGGCTGTT